>CAYOKU010000060.1:0-16238 GCA_964404645.1 uncultured Alistipes sp. | reverse complement strand
AAATACCCCAAAGTAAAATCAATAAGTCAAAAGTTTATCGAATTGTCGATCGGTTGGATTTTGTCGATTGCAATAAAACAATCATACGACTCCGATCAGATGGATATTAGTTTTGATGGCATTTCAGAGGATTAAACCTCCGTGTCAACTGTTTCGGTGGATCTTTGGATTTGGTAAAAATCGACTGATGTGGTCAAAATTACAAATCTTATGTGTAACTTTGCAGGCCATTTAGGTGTTTTTTGGAGGCTTAATGTGCCGTTATATATAGGGCGTTTGTTATTTTAAAATTAGGTCATAGTTTGATTGTTAATTAGATAATTTAAAAGATAGAACAGCCGGAAACGACACTCTATTATTAAAAATTTTAAAGGATGTTTACTCCGCTTGTCTCGGTCTGTATGACCACCTATAATCATGAACCCTACCTGCGCGAAGCGATCGAATCGGTCTTGGCGCAGCAAACTTCGTTTGATGTCGAATTGGTATTGGGCGAAGATTGCAGCACCGATCTCACGCGATCGATCTGTGAGGAGTACGTCGCGCGGTATCCCCAGCGGGTTCGTTTGGTGACCGGCGCGCAGAATGTGGGTTGGCGTGCCAACTATCTGCGCACGTTCGAGGCGTGTCGGGGCAAGTATATCGCCTACTGCGATGGTGATGACTGGTGGTCGAATCCGCACAAATTACAGATGCAGGCCGATCTGTTGGAGTCTGATCCGGCCTGTGGGCTCTGCTACACGCGCACGCAGCGGTTCTATCAGCAAACTGCTCTTTATACCCCATTCCCGCCGCAGGTCTACGCCGATTTTGCGCACATGGTGTTCAGTAATCCGGTGGACAATTGTTGTTCGTTGGCGCGGCGCGAGTTGATTGCTCGGTATTATGCCGAGGTGCGTCCCGACCAGCATCCCGAATGGAAGACCGACGATGCCCCGATGTGGCTCTGGTTTTCACTCCACTCGCAGATAGGCTTTATCGACGAAGTAACGGCCGTGCATCGTGTGCTGACCGCCAGCGTCAGCCATAGTGCCGAGTATCGCAAACGGATCGAATTTTTGGACTCGATGTGTGACATTGGTGAGTGGTTCGATCTGCGTTACGGCAGCGGGAAACTTCGTTTTCGCTTACGGCATCAGAAATTTTCCATTGCGTTGTGGGTCTTGTCGTTCAACGGTTCGATCGGCGAGTATGCGGCACGTTGGTGGCGGGATGTGCGTTGCACGCCCCGTTTGGCGTTCAGTTTGGTCGGTTACGGACTGTTGGTGAAGAAGATCTTATTCCGAAGAAATTCCAAAACACAATGACGACCAAACAACGATACGCGGGTGTGATTGCTTGGTTTTCGGAACAGATGCCTGTGGCCGAGAGCGAATTACACTATGAAAACCCTTATCAACTGTTGGTGGCGGTGGCGTTGTCGGCGCAGTGTACCGACAAACGGGTCAATATGACAACACCGGCTCTTTTTGCGGCCTACCCTTCGCCATTCGAGCTGGCACAGGCTACGCAGGAGGAGATTTACCGATATATCAAAAGCATCTCCTATCCCAACAATAAGGCGAAAAATCTCGCGGCTATGGCACGGATGCTCTGTGCGGAATTTGGTGGTGAGGTTCCGAGCGACCTTGATGCCTTGCAACGTCTGCCCGGTGTGGGGCGCAAGACGGCCAATGTGCTGGGGGCTGTGTTGTGGCAAAAGGAGGTGATGCCGGTTGATACGCATGTCTTTCGGGTGTCGAACCGGATTGGGCTGACTACTCGTTCGAAGACACCCTTGCAAACCGAACTGACGCTCGAAAAAAACATACCCTCTCACCTGCTGCCCATTGCGCATCATTGGTTGATTTTGCACGGTCGTTATGTCTGCACGGCGCGTGCGCCGAAGTGTGCCGCTTGTGGGCTGAAACCGTGGTGTAAGAGTTATCCGTTGGAAAAAGAGCCTTGAAACAGGTCGTGGTACCATGCCGAATAGACGATCTCCCTTAAATAATAAAATTTACGGATGATGTCGGATCTGCTTTTAACACCGTTTTTTTTGTTATCTTTGTCAAATCGAAATACATCTGCATGGAATTAACGGTAGAAAAAGTCATAGCCTTGAAAGAGATGCTTGCGCCGAAAGGCCAGCGCATCGTGATTCTGGCACACACCAATCCCGATGGCGATGCCATCGGAGCATCATTGGCTTGGGCAGAGATTCTGCGGAGCAAAGGGCATACGGTCACCTGCATCGTGCCCAATAAATATCCCTATTTCCTCGATTGGATGCCCGCCATTGAAGAGGTGGTGATCTTCAAGAGCGACACCGAAGGGCGTGCCGTTCGGGCGATCGAAACCGCCGACCTGCTCTTTTGCCTCGATTTTAATGCCATATCGCGCCTTGAAATACTCAGCGATACGATTGCCGCCAACACAACGGCTCGCCGCGTGTTGATCGACCACCACCTTTCGCCCGAAGAGAATTTCGACTTGATGTTCTCTTTTCCCGATGCGTCAAGTACTTGTTTTGTGACCTATTCGATCATTGAGGCACTCTATGGCACGGAGCAGATTACCCAAACGATGGCTGAGTCGCTCTATGTCGGTATGATGACCGATACCGGTAACTTCGCCTTTTCGTTTCTTACGCCCCAACTCTTCCGAGCAGTGGCGGTGCTGATCGAGCGTGGAATCCGGATTCCGGCAATCCACAACAGCGTCTATAACTCCTACACCGAAGGTCGCGCGCGGTTGTTCGGCTATGCCATCAACCGTAAAATGGAGATTATCCAAGACGGAACAGTTGCCTACATGTCGTTGTTGGAGAGCGAGATGCGCCGTTTTCAGTTCCAGCAGGGCGATAGCGAGGGTTTTGTCAATTACGCCTTGACGATCAAACAGATGAAGATGTCGGCAATGTTCCTTGCTCACCGTAAATTTATTCGCGTGTCGCTTCGTTCGCGCGGCGATGTCGATGTCAACCTTTTTGCCCGTAAATATTTCAACGGCGGCGGTCACAAAAACGCGGCCGGCGGAAAGTCGTTCGATACCATGCAGGAGACGATCGACCACTACATCCGTTCGGTGGCCGAATTTGCCGCCGATGGTCATCTGGGATAACACCCATGGACGATTTCCGGATCAAAGTCTTCCTGACGGCGGCGCGCACGCTGAGTTTCACGCGCACGGCCGAGCAGCTCTTTATCTCGCAACCTGCCGTAAGCAAACATATCGGGGAGTTGGAGTCCCGTTACAAAGTAGCCCTTTTTGCCCGCCACGGTAGCCGTTTGGCGTTGACCGATGCCGGTCGCGCGATGCTTTCCGCTGCCGAGCAACTTGACGATGACTATCGCCGCCTGCAATACCAGATGAGCCTGTGCGCCGAGCAGACCGAAGGCGAATTGCGTTTAGGAGCCAGCACAACCATCGCACAATACCTGCTTCCTCCGATCTTGGCTCGATTCACGAGCCGTTTTTCGGGCGTGCGTATCTCTCTGTTTTCAGGCAATAGCGATCAGATTGAACAGGCGTTGGAGGCACACGAGATCGACCTTGGTTTGGTCGAGAGCATGCACCGCCGTCAAGGGTTGCAATATGCGTTGCTCAAAGCGGACGAATTGGTGCTGATTGCTCGCACGGATGGGGTATGGGGCCGAACCGAGTCGCTGACCCTCGACCGGTTGTCGCAGATTCCGCTTGTGATGCGCGAGAGCGGATCGGGCACGCGCGAGGTGATTGCAGCCGCTCTGGCGGCGCATGGGGTGCGGTTGCCGCAGTTGCGTATGGTGATGCAGTTGGGTTCGACAGAGGGGATCAAGCGATTTGTTCGTCATAGTGACGCGATGGCCATTGTTTCGGTAATCTCGGTGGTTGATGAGTTGCGTAGCGGCACTTTGCGCATTGTCGATCTGGATGAGGTGAACTTCCGCCGCGAATTTTCGTTTGTGCAGTTGGCCGGAGTCCAGTCTGCATTGGCGCAGCGATTCGTCACCTTTGCTTTGACTTGTGAATAACTTTTAGTTATTCCGTATCATATTTTATTAGTTTGAATAGCCGAATTTAGGTGATACCTTTGCATGCACAAAACTAAAAGTTATCTGCATGCACGCTTTTCCTCTTTTGAAAATCAGTTATGCCGCTCTTTTCGTAGCGGCATTTTTTCTCTCTCCGGCTCTGTCGCTCTTTGGCGGTATTGCCTTTGCGCTGTGGGTGGGAAATCCCTATGCCGCATTGAGCAAAAAAGCCTCAAAAAAGATGCTCCAAGCCTGTGTGGTGGGGTTGGGTTTCGGGATGAATTTCCACCAATCGCTGGCCGCCGGTCGCGAGGGGATCGCCTTTACGGTCGTTTCGGTGGTGACAGTCATGGTACTGGGAGTCGTGCTGGGGCGTTTTTTGCAGGTGGGGCGCAAAAGTGCCTATCTGATCTCCTCAGGAACAGCAATTTGTGGCGGTAGCGCCATTGCGGCGGTGTCACCTGTGATTGATGCCGATGAGCACGAAACCTCACTATCGTTGGCCACCGTCTTTGTGCTCAATGCCGTGGCACTCTTTCTTTTTCCGATGATCGGTCGTTGGATCGGGTTGTCGCAGGTGCAGTTCGGAACGTGGGCAGCCATTGCCATCCACGACACCTCATCGGTGGTCGGAGCCGGTGCTGCGTATGGCGATCAAGCTCTCCGTGTGGCCACGACCGTCAAACTTACGCGCGCCTTGTGGATCATTCCGATGTCGTTTGTGTCGATGCTCTTTTTTCGCAACAAGGGGGCAAAGGTACAGATTCCGTGGTTTATCGGCTGGTTTGTCGTTGCCATGTTGCTCAATACCTATCTTTCCTTGCCCCATTGGTTGACGGGCGGAATCTCGACACTTTCGCATGCCGGACTTTCGGCCACGCTCTTTTTGATCGGAGGCGGCTTGTCGATGGAGGTGATTCGGCGTGTCGGGGTGCGGCCTCTCTTGCTGGGCGTGGTGCTATGGACGGCAATTTCGCTCTTGTCGCTTACGGCAATATGGGTGTTGTAGGGGTTGCCCGATGCTCCGAGTAGAGGAGTACTCGCTCACGAACGAATTGGGCAAATGCCTGCGCCTCTTCATCGGTGAGTTGCGAGGGGTAGCTCATCAACACCAGCCGATGCGCCTCGAACGGCTCTCGAAACGATGGGTGTATGTAGCGATGGGGATTGGTCTGAAACCCCAGTCGTTGGTAGAAGTGTTGTCGGCGAATGGCAATCTCCTCCTCGGGAGGGTCAATTTCGAGCACGATACGGTGTGACGAACAGTAGGCTTTGAGGAGTTCGGAGCCTATATTTTTTCCGCGCAGTGCGGGTGATACCGCCAAATGTTCGCCGTAGCAGAGTCCGTTGGGCATCTGCCAATAGTAAAAAATGCCGGCCAGTAGACCGTCCAACCAGATCCCATCGGCATAAAAATCGGGGTCTGCGAGTGCGCGCAGATGATCCTCCTCCGAACGAATCTCTTTCGCAGGAAAGGAGTTGCAGTATAACTCCATAGCAGCTTCCCAGCCTTTGTCGCCTGGCGAGCGGAAGCGGATGAATGCAAGTGCGTGTGTCATAGGTGTCAATTCATTTGTGGCAAGATAGCCAAATTTCTTGAAAAAACGAAGAGGAGATTTCGAAAAATCTCCTCTTCGTTTGCTTTCGTCGGTTCGATGATTACCGTACTGAACGTGTTCCGTTGAGGATGTCGGCGGGAATCTCTGCCACACGGCGGAATTTTTGAATCTCCTCCGAGTCAACGGTTTTCCACGTCATTGTGGAGGCTGTGAGGCTTGTGATGATGTATTGGTTGTTCCACGGGCGTCCCATTTCGTTGACGTAAATACCCGAAATGACGGTTCCTACCCAATCATCACTGTTGTCGAGTGCATATTCGCCCGAAGTATTGTGCGAAACGCCCGATTCGATGTTGTCGTACATCTCGTAGAGGTGCTCTTTGCGAGCCAGCGAGATGTAGAAATAGGCTGTTCCGGCAATCGGAGTTTCGTTGAGCGATTCGAGTTGCCAATGGCCGTCAACGGTTGCATAGTTGACCTCGATTTGCGGTTCTTGGTGGGCACTCTCCTCCTCTTTGCTGCACGATACGCAGGCAAGAGCCGTTGTGGCGAGCAGAGCGAGTATTTTTACTAAATTTTTCATGATAGTTGTGTTTCTCTGTTAAAATTCAATATGAACGGTAATGCGCCGTTGCGACGGCGGTGTGTCGACTCCTTCGAGAATAATGGGGAATTGGCGCGGTTGTCCTTGCGGACAAACCTTGTCGGTTTCGATGCGTACAATCAGATCGGCTTCGGCGTGGGGTGCGATCGTTTCGGGTTCACAACGCAGCGTGACCCCTTCGGGTAGCATCGCCTGCATGGCGGTGATACGAAGCGGCTGATCGCTGTGGTTGAGGCAGAGGATGCGTTCGACACCGTACTGCGCCGGTGAGCGAAAGTTGACCCGATTCTGCTTCAAACGAAGGGCTCCCAAGGCATACGGAAAGTTGGCCGATTGGTCGGCCGAAGGGGTGATCGAACCGCTGAGTGTCAGGATTGCCGTGGGTTGTGTTGCCGAGAGGTGGGTGTAGACCATGATGCGCCGGTTGATGTAACCCGGATGCCCTTTCGGATGGTAGACCACGCGAATGGTACTGCGTCCTTTGGCCGGAATCGGCTGACGGGCATAGTCGGCCACGACACACGAACACGATGTTTTGACGTGTGTGATGACCACCGGTTTGTCACTCTGGTTCACCCAATCAAACGAGCAGACCAACGACTCCTCATCCTCCGAGCGGGTCCCGTAATGGTGGGTTGTCCGGTCGAAACGAACACTTTGTGCGTTTGCGGCCAATGCCGGATTGGCGATCGAGTCGAGTTTGGCACGCGAAACGATCGGTTGTGCCGATGCCGCTCCTGCGAGGAGCAGCATCAGCAGAGCCGTCATATGTGTCGTGAGCCGTCGCATATGCTCTTATAACCAGCCGTTACCGGCTCCGTCACGAACCGTGATTGTGATCGTTTGATCGACTCCCGAAGCGGTGATGTGCGCCGTTGTCGAACCATTTTTCACCCCTTTCACCGTCAGCATCGACCCTTGTACGGAAGCCGTGGCTGTCGATGAGTCGGCCACGCTGACCGAGAAACTCTTCGAGCTGCCGTTGGTGAAGAACGCGGCCAGATCGGTCGTTGTCGAGGAGCCGACTCCTACACGGACGTTGGGAATTCGCATCGCTGTGCCTCCGTTTTCAATCGCGTCAAGTACCAGATTGGCATCAATATAACCGTTGCCCGTGTTGTTCTTGTACCTCGACAACTGGATTTTGTCGGGATTTCCCATACCAAAGATCGGGAAGAGATAGTAGAAGAACTTCTCGCCCACAGCGTACTGCTCCATCGAGTGGGTGGCTTGGCAGAGTAGTTCTCGGAATTGGTCGGCTTTAAAATGCTTGTGCAGTTTGGCAGCATAGGAGAGTCCTAACGCCGCGATGCCCGACACATGCGGACAAGCCATCGAGGTTCCCTCCATATAGGCATAGAGTCCCTCTTTGGGGATGATGGTCGAAAGGATCGACCCTTCGGCACTCTGGTGGTAGTCGTTGTCGCCGCCCGGAGCGAAGACATTGATGCCTACCCCATAGTTGGAGAAGGTTGAAGGGGTAAAGTCGGCAGCCATCGCACCAACGGAGATATACTCCTTATAGCAACCCGGATAACCGGCCATCGCTGCACTCTCGTTGCCACCGGCAAAGATGGCGATACCGCCGTCAATCACTCCGTTCGGTGAGCCGGCATTGTGGATGAAGTAGTCGAGGGCCTCCTTTTGCAGGGCGCAGTTGTAGAGCCAATCCTCCTCTTTGAGGAATCCGGCCGTGTTGGGATAGGCGGTGTAACCGGAGTTGTAGCCCCACGAACATTGTAGAATCACGGCTCCGTTGTCGGCTGCATATTTGATTGCACGTGCCTGATCGTAGAGATTCGAACCACCGTTGCCTGCAAAGATCTGACAGGTCATGATCTTCACACCATCGTTGTTGCCCGAACCGCCGGCGATGCTCGATATGCCGATGTTGTTGTTGTTGACCGCCGCGATCACGCCGGCCACGTGTGTGCCGTGTCCTGTGTCATTCGTGTCGTTCCACGTAATCATACCGTTGTTGCTCACGAAATTGTATCCGTGTACATCGTCCACATAGCCGTTTCCATCGGCATCTTTGCCCGCGTAATATTGCTCTTTGGGGTTCGTCCACATGTTTGCCGCCAGATCGGGATGGTTGAACATGACTCCCTCGTCAAGCACTGCAACGATGATCGAAGGGTCGCCCGTGCAGCGTTTCCACGCCTCGGCACAGTTGACATCGGCTCCGGCGATCGAAGGTTTGATCACTGCATTGTTGCCGGAGTTAATCAGGTTCCACTGGCTGCCCAACTGCGGATCGTTGAAACGAGCGGCGCGTGTTTCCGAGATCGCGTTCATCGTGGTTTTCGAGAGCGGAGTCGGTTTGCGTTGGGGGTCGTACGCGCGTTTGATCTTGTGCGAGTACTCCACTTTCTCGATCGAAGGATCGGCTGCCAATTGGCGAGCAATCTCCTCCAAATCGCTGTTTTTGTCGAAACGAACAATGTACCAGCGGTTGAGTCCGCTTTCGCGCGTGATCTGCTCGCGATTGACATCAATGGGGAAAACTCGTTCGATCTGCTCGGCCGTGATCGTGTTGAGCGTATGGTCGAACTGCTCGATACCCGAACGGGTCATGCGGGTCGAAGTGGCGAGGGCGCGTGTCGATTCGATGCTGTTGCTGGCCGACACTTTGAGTTTCACGAGAATCTCGCCCTGCTCGGCCCCTTCGGCTTTGCTGTAAATAGGAGCCGAAGCGGTCGTGTCGGGGGTAGGCGAGGTCAATTCCGGTTCGGTTGTACAACCGATGGCCAGAACTGTTGTCGCACATATAAATAGCTGATTGATAATCTTCATCGTGGTTTATTTTTTATCCGGATAAATCTCGTAGTAGTAGTTGTATGTTTCGGGAACGTTGGTGAAACCGGCTGTCTTTCCGGCGCGGTCACGTCCCTCCTGATTGAACACCAACGGATCGGGACTCCATTCCAGCAGATAGGGGTGGTAGAGAATCCAATCGGGCAATTTGCCGACCAAACGATTGAGGTTCAGTCGCAGTTCCTTCATTTTGGGCAATACTTTGGGCTTCCCGATCAAGAATCGGGGCAAGTTGTCGCGCGTGCAGTCCTCTTCGGTATATTTCACCGCATAGTCAAGCATGTCGGGGATCGTTCCGGAGAAGTAGTTTACACCAAGACTCAGAATCTCCAAATTTTCCCATTCGAAAAGCCGTCGCGGCAACGTTCCCTCCATACCAATATCATCGTAGATACTGTTCGAAAGGTCAAAGACGGCGTAACGCTGATTGGTATTGAGGCGCAGGTCGATCAAGTTGGGGAAGTTCTCCTCGGTCAACACATCGGGCACTTTGCGGAAGTTGTTTCCGCCCAGATCGAGTCGCTCCAACTGTTTGAGTTTGGCAAATTCGGCAGGCAGTTCAGTCAGACCGTATCCGTTTACCGAGAGCTTTTTCAGATTGGTGAGTTTGGTGATCCACTCGCCGATGTTGATACTAATCAAGTGCGTGTTGGCATTACCCAAGAACGAAAGAGAGTCGATATAGGTCAGGTATTGTACCTCGTAGGGCAGCCCCTCTTTGGTGCTGAACAGGGCGAAAGCCGCCGATTTCACACGGCCGATCCGTTCGGGTGTGACCCCTTCGTCGGTCGATTCCCAGACCTTGACCCCATTCCAATCTTCAAGTTTTTCGCTCGACTCCCAGCTTTGCCAGCAGTTCAAGTTGCGGGCAATCGCCAGCAGAGCCATCGAGTCGCCTTGACGGTTATTTTCGATCCTGTCACCGGCCTCCTGCTTCACGTTGAGCACATCGTTACGAGTAAGTGTCGCCTCGCTTTTCGGAGCAAAGGTGATCTTTGCATCTCGCTCGAAGGGTTTGGTATTGATATCCCATTGAAAACGAACCTTGACCGTGCGCGGCCGCGATCCGCGATCGAGCGTCAAGTTCGGGGCCGAGTAGGTCAACCACGGTGCATCGGCGGGAACTTTGATTGAGAAATCGACATTCGAGGTGATCTCAACATCGAAATAGCGCGAGCCGTAAGCCGCATACTTCTCTACGGAGATGTCGGTTTTCGAAGCAATGATCTCTTTGTCGAATCCGCTCTGTTTTACGGAGATTGTTTTTACATCTTGCGAAGCAGTCGTGAAACGCACGGTCGCCTCGCGGAAGGTGTTGATAAGGGTTGAGTCCACAATAATGCGGCACTCGGTTGTACCGGTTCCATTGGCCGGAGAGATCATGATCCATTCGGCTTCGGTGGTGGCAACCCACGCATCCGGTGATTGGATCTTTACCTTTTCGGCACCACCTTCGGCAGGTAGCGTGACGTTGTCGCGTTCGAGTTCGAAAGCAACCGTCTTGTCGTCGTTCGAGCAGGCGATCACGAGCACCGAGAGGACGATCGGTATGAATAGTTTTAAATTTTTCATAATTCTCGTAGTCAATATATTAGTCGAGTGTCAAAGCATCGCAGTTACGGATGTCCTGCGTGTGGTCGTAGAAGAAGAAGTAGAGTCCGGCTTGAATGTAGGAACAGATCTTCGATGCATCGAATACGATATTGGGATTATCCGAAATATCGAGGTAGTAGATCAAGTACGAGATCGTATCATCCACCTTGCGCAGATCGTTCGATCCGATGAAGAATCCGCGCAGACCTTTGTGGTTGTAGAGTCCTGTGGGCCACTCTTTTAGGCAGCGGTTTCCAGCGTCATCGCGTTGTCCGCGGATAATCATTGAGGTTAGGAACGCCGAGTTGAGCGGTTCGAACGGAAATTTTGCGAATGCGTTGGACGAGAGATCAATCCCGTATAGATAGGGTAAATTCTTGCCGTTGAAATCAATCGGCAGCTCTGTGATACGGTTGTAGCTGATGTCGAGCGATTGGAGAACGTATGAGTTGTTGTAGTCGAATGAACCCTCGGGAACGGTGCGTATGCGGTTTCCTTTGAGTGCAAACTGCATTACCTGCGAGTTGGTTGTGGCCAGCACTTTGGGGTATTCAGTCAGCAGGTTTGCTGTCAGATCGAGCATCTTGCACTCCAAACCGGTGAAATTATCGGCGAATTTGGTAATCTTGTTGTAGGAGAAGTTGATCGTCTCCACCGAGTGTTTCTCATCGCAGATAAACAGGTTGGGCACTTCCGTCAATTCGTTGTAGGAGAATGACATGTCCTCCATTCCGTCGAATCCGCAGAACAGGCCATCGGCTCCTACCGGAATCTCCTTGATTTTGTTGTTGTCCATCAACAACTGAATGGGGCGAAGATCGGCTCCGAAGGGGTGAATCTTCGTAATTTTGTTGCTGATGAAACTGATAAGACCCAATTTGGTCATATTCTTGATGCTTTCGGGAATCTCTTCCAGATTGCCCGAATTGGCATAGAATAGTTGCAGTAATTTAGCCGATGCCCCGTTTGCAAGAGCGTCTATTCCTTTGTAGAACTCTGCGGCAGTCCATTGCGGATTGGAGGAGATGTTGAGCGATACGAGTGCCGGCATCTCGGCCAGAACCAATGGAAATTCGGTCATATCTTGACAGTTGTAGATTTCAAGATCGGTCAGCGATGTCAGCTTTTTCATTCCTGCCGGCAGCGTTTTGAGCTTGCCGTTGGCAATCATCAGTGTTTGCAGGTTGGTCAGGTTGCCGATCTCTTCGGGCAACGAGGTCAATCCGTTGGTGTAGGTTCCGGCCTCCACATCGGCACGGGTTTGAGGGCTTTTCGTCCATTTGTTGGGCATCGGGCGGGGTGAAATCTGATCCGGCGTCAACTGCTTGTCCAGCGGAAGATCGCCCGGGATCGGCAGATTCAAATCGGCATAGGCGCGGCGCAGCGGTTGCGACAAGCTCTCGTAGGGATTGCCGTTGATCTCACGCAGGTATGCTTTACCCATCTTGATGCGGTCGGTCGAGAGTTTCCCGGCCAAAGCCTTTCCGGCCATCTGATTGACATAGCTGCCGTTGACATCGTTGTGTGTGCCGAGGTACAGTTCGACGAGAGCGGTCAGGTTCCCGATTGCGGCCGGCATGGCTCCCTTGATGTTGAATTCGCCCAGCGAAAGGAGTGCCACACGTCCGTTCGAATGCACTTTTACACCCGGTTGTACGCCCCACAGATCGACATCCTTGTTGAAGTCCCAATTGGCTCCTGCGGGGAAATCCTGTCCGTGGTAGCTCCAATTGGGGCCGTCAAGAGCAACCCAAATGTCGCGCAATGCCACGTAATCCTTGATGTAATCGGCACTTTCGTTGAGCGTGATAGCTACGGAGGCCTCGGTCGTTTGGTTGTCTGTTACGGTGAAGGTCGAAACGGCCGGTTTTGCGTTGTATTCGAGCAGTTTCTTGTCGTCATAAACTTCGTAGGAGCTAACCTTCCAGCTGCCGGCTTTGATCGAGAGCAGCGAATCGCAGCTTAATGTCGAAGTTTCGTACCCGGTTCCCGATTCATCGAAGTGAATATTGAATTCAGCGGGCAACTTCGTGAAGGTTAGCTTCTCGTTGGTCTTTGTTTCGGTCAGCGAGAGGTTCACCTTTTTGATCTCGTCGAAGGCGTAGGAGGCTCCGGCACGGGTCGTGGGAGTTGTATCTACGTGCAGATCTTTGGTGAAGGTAAATTTGACCTTGCCGCGCGGTGTGACGACAATGGTCAGATCCTGCATCGTCAAACCGCCTTCGTTGATCGTGATCATGGTCGTCTGATCCGGCTGTGCGGTGTAGACCAACTTGTCGAGTTTGTCGTAGAGGTAGAAACCTTGCAGACGATATTCGCCAACGACAAGTTTTAGTTTGTCGCTGCGCAGACCGAATTCGGCCGTTTCGGCGTTCGAGGAGTTAAGCACCATTGCTTGCGTAATGGTGGTGTTGTTATAGAGGAGTGTGACCTTGATTTTGCAAGCCTCGGCAAGCATGGCGAGTTTGTCGTTCGTGCTGCGTGAGCTGGCCTCGTAGGAGGCCTCTTTGTAGAGTTTGAACTGTACGTAGCCGAAACCTCGGTCGCGGTTATCAATCGTATCGTCGTTGGAACAGCCGACGGCTGTCGCTATTGCAACTGCGATCAGTAACCATCTGAATATTATATGGGTTATTTTCATGTGCGTGTTTGAAGTAAAATAACTTTTTAGGAGAGGTATCGCCGAAGCAAATCATTCGGCGATACCGGTTCCGAAGTGTTGTTTCTACCGATTTGGGTAGGTATATGCCTCCTGTGTAAGTCCGAGTGAGCAAGCCGCTGTCGAAGCTCCGCCCGTGTACATAAACGGAATGTTGAAGTTCTGCGGCTGATAAAGGTAGGTGGCCGGATCGGTCAGCTTGTTGCCGCTGTAATCGACGGCTTCGCCTGTGTTGTTGGTGAGGTAGCGTTTGTTGGTGACGACTGTGATTGTAAAGGTGATCGTTTTATTCGTGGTTTCCGTTACAACACCTGTTGCAGTGTCGCCCGACTTGATTCCTGCATAACCTGTGATGGAGAAGTGGGTGGCATCACTCCATACAACCGCATTTCCATCGTCGGGATTACCCACCGTGATGCCGGTTGCACCCTCGGGCAGTTCGACCGCCGAAACGGTGAATGAATAGGTCGCTGCCGAATTTGCGATCTCAGTCGAGTACACATTAGCCTCGCTGTAATAGCTTACGGTTAAGCCTTCGTTGCTGACAACACTCTCATTGGCACTTTTTCCGGCCTGCGAAATCGTGTATTGGTAGGGCAGGTAGATTTCTTTGATATTTCCGGACTCATCCATCAGATCTTCGTATCCATACTCCATGGTCTTGGCATAGGCGGACGGAATGATAAATACCGACGCCGTGCGGGGCTCACCCTCGTTCTGTATTGCGTTCAACAGTTTGCGATTGCTCGGAACGATTGCACGCGTGGTGTCATCATAGAAAATGTTTACCCACCAGCACTGTTGCCAATAACTCATTCCCTCGTAGGTCTGTTGTTCGATTTTGAAGATCTCATATCCGTCCAGAGCTGTGATCGAGAAGGGGATCTCTGTGATGTCGGTAACCGATCCGTCGAGCCCGATTTTATTACCGGAGGCCGTGAATTCGATCATATAGGCGAGCCCGCTGACGGAGATAAATTTATCGTCTGCACCCACAAATGAAACACTCAATGGGAAGGTGAAGGTTTCATTTTCGGCATCTTGGAAGACGATTGTACCGCTCATGGCTTGATCCTCGAACTTCGCGGGATCGGCCGTGATCCATGTGCTACCGATAGCCGCTATCTTCGTGTCGTTGTCGATCTCGGCACTAAGCGGCTCAAATCCTTTGAGCCATTCGGGAGCCGAAATGGTTTTCCATGCGAAATTCGCCTCGATCTTGCTGAGATTGGCATTGTAGAGGTCGCTGTTCTCGTTGTAGGTGATTTCGATCGCGGTGATCGTTTCGCCGGCAGCGTTGTAGAACTTGATTTCGCGCTCCTTCTTTTGCAGCGTAACGGTGGCGATCGACTTGGTCTGGCCGTTCATTGAGAGTTTGATCTCGGTGGTCTGATCTTCGAAGGTGCGGCTGTTCTCATCAACGCACATTGTGATGGTGATCGGCTCTTTGGTTGCTTTTCCGCCAAGTGACGATACGGTTTGGTCGCCCTCCATGAAACGAAGCCAACTGTTATCGGCGATGATCGACCAATTGTAATTGGGGGTCACGGTGAGGGTCTTGGTGATATCTGCTGTGGTGAAGGTCACCGCCGCAGGGCTCTCTGGAAAATTGGGAGTGGCAACTTCATCGTCGCCATTGGAACAGGCCGAAAAACCGATTGTTGCTATGCCCAACATGGCATACAAAGCGTGTTTTAAACTTTTCATATCCGTGTTTTTAATTTGTTATTCTCTCGATTAGAATCCCTCGCGCATGATTCGCTCGGCCTCTTCGTCCGATACCCATTCGAACATCGAAACAAAGGTTCCGAGTGCACCCGTATTGGTTACGTAGCAGAAGTGGTAGAGGAATGCGTAGTTTTGGCAAACATTGAAGTAGGAGATGTAGCCGGGGCTGGTGTAGGTTGTAATCCAACCATCACCGTGGGGGTAACCCATCAACGAACGGATGTTTCCGCAAATGACCTCATCGCCAACCAGTTCAAGTTTGGGTTCCAGCGGGTTGGTCGTGTCGAAATGCAGTTTAGCATCGTAGTTATTGCGGTAGGTGTCGCCATCGAACAGCCAGTCGCGGATAATGACCGTGTTTTCGTTGTCGGGGTCGATTTCGGTTTTCACCAATCGGTTCAGACCGCTATCGGTATAGCTGTAAAGCAGGGTCGAAGAGACCACACAGTATCCCGAAAAGTCGTTGATATCGAACGGGCAGCATTTGGTGAAAACCACCTTTACCTGCTGGCTCTGCCCATAGAGCTCCCATTTCACCTCTTCGGGGGCTACCAGTTGTAGTACCACGCCTACGGAGTCCACCTTTCCAAGTTGGTTGAAGTTGTCGTAATAGCCTTTAATCGGGAATTTAGCCGTGCGCTCCCCGGCCTTGATGGTGACCGTGTTGGAGGGGAGCTGGTAGTGATAACGCTCGATGGCGGTGCTCCCTTTGTCGATCACCTCGATGCCGAACGTGCGGTCGTAGTCGCAACTCTTGGTCGAAGTGACCGTGATGTTGAACTCAGGGTTGTCGATGAGCACCGGACAGGTGACCAACGTGTCGGCGAACGACACATATTCGGCTCCTTTGTAGGTCGTGTATTCCGCCTTGCATCCGACGAAGAAGCAAGCGGCCAGCGCGAGGATGAAAATTATTACGTATTTTTTCATATCTGTCTGTTTGAATATTCGTTAGTTGCTTTCGTTAGGCTGTGTCTCCGACCCCGGAGCATCAATCTCGTGTTGCGGGATTGGCCAGACGAATCGCGGGTTTTTGGCATCTATTTTCAGCGTATTGGCCGGAGCGATTGTCAACGCCTGTTTTTTGCGTTGGAATCCGAGTCCCCAACGTTTTAGGTCGGCCAAACGGAATCCCTCCATGTAGAGTTCGCGCACACGCTCATCGTTGATAACCTGTTTCCAAGTTTCGGCGGCCAACGATGTCGATCCATAGGCTGAGTAACGGTTGGTGCGCAATTTGGTGATGTCGGCTGCACCCTGCGCATACTGTTTGAGTTGGCAGT
>CAYOKU010000059.1:0-16530 GCA_964404645.1 uncultured Alistipes sp. | reverse complement strand
ATTACACAAAACAAAGAACGATATTGAAGAGAATATAGGCAACAAACAAAGAAGTAGCACCGCCTCATTTCTTACAGATAAAATTGAAAGATACTGATTAAAAAGAAAAATTGTCTATATTTGCATTATATTGTTTAAACATATAACGACACCTACTATATGAAAAGAAAGTTTCTTTGGGGAGTAACCGCGTTACTATTGGTACAAACCCTATCCGCTCAACCTACGGCCTCAACCATCTGGAACATAGGGAAAACCGACCGTTCGGGGGCTGAGTTTGCGTTGGCTCCCGATGGATTCCGTAATTTTTTAGCGCATGATTTCGGCTACGAAGATCATTTTTTTCTCATCGGACACTCCGATCCCTCCGTTGATTTTCCCTATATACTTCCGGGACCGACCGATACGTGGGGCGGGACATGGACAACATCGGGCTGGCGTACGCACCAAGTAAATATCCTTTTCGAACTCGAAAAAAGCCCGACCGAAGAGACCTGCGTACTCGAAATAGACCTTGCCGACTATGCCAAAAAGTTTTTACCGTTGGTCAAAGTCAGTATAAATTCGCAGGAGAAGACCTTTCAACTCGACACTCCCAGCCACGACTTTACCAAACAAACCAAGCCGAGATTGGATGAACCCATTACCGACACCCTTTCGATCACGGGAGATTTGGAGAATGCCACTCCGCAGCGTCTGGAAATCCCGATTCACCAAGGAGTATTGCGCAAAGGAGGAAACCAACTATCAATCACCGTTTTGGAGGGGTCGTGGATTCTTTTCGACGGCATTGCGTTAAAAGGCTCATCGGCCATAAAGACCAAACGACCCGAACAGATTTTTATTCGCAATATCGCGGCTGCGCCCTATCAACTCACCGAAGAAAAACGCACAGTGCAACCACTTCTGATCGATGTCGAGCAGTTGGCGGGAACTCCCTGTCTACGGGTTGAACTTGATGGCAAAGAGATCTTAAATCAGCGGATCGAAGCAAAACGCTACCAACTCGAAGCTCCGATGCCGGCTGTGAAACAGCGGAAAGAGAGTCATTACAAAGTATTTTGTGACAATCGTGAAGTTGCCTCAGGAACAATAATACGCTCCGCACAAGCCACACAGACTCCGGCCGATTATGTCGATACACGAATCGGCACTGCTCACTCTCGTTGGATGATTGCCCCCGGCCCATGGATGCCGTTCAGCATGGTCAAGATGAGCCCCGATAACCAGAATAGCGGGTGGCAGGCCGGCTATCAGCCTTCGTTCGAAAATATCGGTTGTTTCAGCCACATTCACGAATGGACACTGGGCGGGCTGGGCATCATGGCTACAAATGGAGATTTGCAGATCCGCGTCGGCGATGAGCAGAAACCCGATGATGGCTATCGTTCGCGCATCGACAAACGCTCCGAGCAGGCCGAGATCGGTTATTATGCGGCTAAATTGACGGATTATGACATATTGGCGGAGGTCACGGCTACCACTCGCTGCGGATTTGAACGTTTCACCTTTCCCAAGGATCGGGGCGATGGTCGGATTCTGATTGAGCTGCGCCCCGAAGCGGAGTACGGCATTCAGTTGAAATCGGTAGAGGTGCGCAAGGTCGGCGACCGCCGCATTGAAGGATCGTGTCATCAGTTTTCGCCGGGTGTGTGGAGCCACGATGCAGATCAGGACTATACGCTACACTTCGTCATCGAGTTCGACCAACCGATTGCCCGATTGGGAACGTGGTGTAACGATCAGATCACCGAGTCGGCCGAAGGGCTTGAAAGCGGTGCTTGTGCTGCGGCCGGACTCTTCGCAGTTTTCGATTCAATGTTATCTCCGGTCGTTCAGGTGCGATCGGGCATTTCGCTTGTCAGTATCGAAAATGCGGCAGAAAACCTCACAGAAGAGGTTATAAAACCGTTCGAATGGAATTTTGAGGCCGTAAGACAACACCAAAAGGAGAGTTGGAATGAACTGTTCGGTCGGGTCAAAATCAAAACGGCGGATCGGCTGGAAAAGGTGCGTTTCTATAATAATATGTATCGCGCATTGTGTAGCCGCAACACATGGAGCGATGTCAACGGCGAATGGATTTCGACCGATGGCCGGACGCGACGCGTTGCCGATCCCTCGCGAGATGTAATGCTGGGTTGTGATGCTTTCTGGAATACGTTCTGGAATCTCAACCAATTCTGGAATCTGGTGACACCGGAGTGGTCAAGCCGCTGGGTCAACTCGCAACTGGCCCTGTATGATGCCAACGGGTGGCTTGCTAAGGGACCTGCCGGATTAAACTATATTCCGGTCATGGTGGGCGAGCACGAAATTCCGCAGATCGTCAGCGCATGGCAAATGGGTATTCGCGACTTCGATGCCCAAAAAGCACTTGCAGCCGCCATCAAGATGCAAACCACACCGGCACAAAAGGTCTATAAGGGTTTTGCCGGAAACCGCGATCTGACGGCCTATATGAAATATAAATATGTGCCTTATGACCAAGGCCGTTTCTCCAACACCATGGAGTACTCGTATGACGACTGGACAGTGGGTCAGTTGGCCAAAGCCTTGGGCGATCAGCAAACCTACCGCACCTTCAACGAGCGCGGATATTGGTGGCGCAATGTCATCAGCGATGATGGATATTGCCACATGCGCGATAGCAAAGGAATCTGGAAAGAGAAGTTCGATCCGTTCCGAAGCGGAGCCAACCAGCACTATGTCGAAGGTAATGCTTGGCAGTTAACCTTCTTCGTACCGCAGGATGTACCTGCACTGATCGAAAAGATCGGCAGCAAACGGTTTACCGACCGACTGTCGTGGGGATTTAACCAAGACGAAGCATGGCGTTACAACGCCCCCAACGATCAATATTGGGATCATCCCGTCGTGCAGGGCAACCAGCAGTCGATGCACTTCGCATTCCTGTTCAACTGGGCAGGTGAGCCGTGGAATACGCAGCGGTGGAGCCGTTCGATTCTGGATCGTTATTATGGTACGGAACCGGCCAATGCCTATTTGGGCGATGAGGATCAGGGACAAATGAGTGCATGGGCAGTTATGGCTTCGCTGGGCTTGTTCCAGACTGATGGTGGCTGTGCCGTAGAACCTGTTTATGAAATTGCCAGCCCGATTTTCGAAGAGGTGGTAATCGACCTTGGCAAGCGTTATGGGCGCGGAAAAAGTTTCACGATCAAAGCCCCGAATGCATCGCGCCAAAACATCTACGTGCAACGCGCCACACTTAACGGAAAACCCCTTCGCTCGTTCCGCTTTCCGGCATTCGAACTACTCCGCGGAGGCGAACTGATCGTCGAAATGGGCTCCACTCCCAACAAAGAGTGGGGCGTGGAGTAGATCTGCAAAAGTGTGTTGCCCTGAAAAAGGTTACAGATTGAATGATAATAATAAGCGGCCAGTGGGGATCATCGTTCTATTTACAAATCTTGTGATTAGGCGATTGGGTGATTAACGCAATTTCAGACACACGCGCCGTATCGCCACGCCAGAATGAGACCCCTTTCAGTACAACCTTTGATCCGCACTTGGAAGGGAACTCGATGATCTGTTCTACGGGGTTGTTAAAAATATTGGCAAATTCACCCTCGGCAACCAAATCACTATCGACATAGACCTGATAACGACTGATATACCCACCACCCCAAGGAGTTGCATCGGGTGTATAACGAACCCCGCATATCGTTTGCGGTTCGTCCAGATTTATCACAACCTCATTTCTGCCCCCAATGGTAGGAGCTGCTGTCGAAAAGTCATCATCAACGACATGCTGCGCTTGATCGGGAGCTACTCCGGAAATTTGTTCCGGCAAAAGTCGGATATCAAACCGGCGCGATGCTATCACGCTCCGTTTTTTGGACTCTACATCCTCCGCTACGGCATAGACCTGCGCACATCGGGGCAAAACAAACGGTTTGGTGTAGGGAACAAACGGGGTGTCGTTCTCAATGCGATAATAGAGATTCGTATTATCTCCGCCGGCCGTCAATGAAACCGTTCCCTCTATACCTCTGCGAATAATCGGCTCAACAAGAAGTGTGGAGGCGTTATAGAGGGCAATGTTGTTGATACATATCGGCCCCCGCGACTCGATAAACTTCACTCGAATTTGGGTCGTATGCACATTTTTGAAACGAATGATCCGTTTATATCCGATCGTTGTCAACTCTTCGGCAGTTTCAACGGAAGACCAGTTTTTGCCATCGAACCACTCTACTGAAAACTTCGAAATACGCTGTCCGAGCGGAATATATTCTTGCAGCAAGATTCGATTTATTGTCTGTCGATTCCGAAACGAGAAGGTCAACGTAGCAGCACAAACGCCCTCTTGGGTTGCCCAATAACTCGACCAAGAGTCATCAATCACCATACCAGCCGCAAAAGTAGCTCCTCGCGTATTACTGGCCGTAACAGTCGCTTTATCAGCCAGATTAGTTTTGAAATCCGCATCAAGAACCTCTTTCCACTCCGTGATTCTGAGCGAGTCTTGTGGGTGAATTTTTCCGTTAGTATCCACCGGAAAATTTAAAATCAGATTAGCATTACGCCCAACACTCTGATAATAAATATCAACCAGATGGCTCAGCGAGTGCACCATGCAATCTTCACGCGCATGATAAAACCATCCCGGGCGGATCGAAACATCACACTCGGCCGGAAGCCATGTATCACCATCCGCCTCACCCTGCGTGAAATCATTTACATGTTCATCCCCAGGGCCCTTAACGAACGCCCAATTGGTCATGCCGGCATATCCGCTCTCGTTACCAACCCACCGCACATCGGCACAGGTTCCACCGAAAATTACGGCACTCGGATGCTTTTCGTTGATCCTCTGCCGAGCGGCCTCATAACCATAATAGCTTTTGGGGTTGATCGAACGTTTCTCGTTCGCACCGCCATACCAGCCATCACCTCCGTTGGCTCCATCGAACCAGAATTCGAAAAGATCTCCATAATTGGTCAATAGCTCCTCAATCTGGTTGTGGTAATAGGCCACATAGGCCGCACTTCCATATTGTGCATGATTGCGATCCCACGGCGAGAGATAAAGGCCGAATTTCAGACCGTATTTACGGCAAGACTCCGAAAGTTCTTTGACCAAATCGCCTTTTCCATCCCTCCAACGAGAGTTTTTCACGCTGTATTCCGTATATTTTGACGGCCACAGACAAAAGCCGTCATGGTGCTTTGCCGTAAACATGACACCTTTGAAACCAACGCTTTTGATCGTCTTCACCCACTGTTCGCAATCCAGTTCTTTCGGCGCAAACGTAGATGCAGGCGTATTACCAAAGCCCCACTCCATGTCGTTGAACGTATTCAATCCGAAATGGATAAAAGCATAGGTCTCCAATTTATGCCAATCCAACTGTTTCTGGGTTGGAATCGGATAGAGAGGAGCCGGCGGCATATTATTCTGCGCATGCACTCCTTGGCACCATAGAAAAAAAAGCAATGAGGTTAGGTAGATTTTCATTGAGGGTTGTCTTTTTTCAAAAAAGGGGATAAATATGATCGGTTGATTTTGATTCTAACTCCAACAGCCATCGTTTCGCGGTCAGCCCTCCACCATATCCGGTCAGCGTATGGTTACTGCCGATCACGCGGTGACAAGGGACAAAGATTGAGATCGGATTGGCTCCATTGGCAGCAGCTACTGCACGAACAGCCTTCGGATGATCCAATCGACGTGATAGTTCGCTGTAAGAGATTGTTGCACCATAAGGAATGCGCAACAATTCGTTCCAGACCGACCTCTGAAAATCGGTTCCTACAAAAAGCAACGGCAGATCGAACGAAGGATGTTTACCGGCAAAATAGGCATCCAAGCTATTTGCCGCACGAACAAGCAGCTCACAAGAAACTACCTCAAATTCGGCGCACAAGGCCTTTTGCAAACGTTTGCGAATCGCCTCGTGTCGTCCCTCACCCATCCAATCGCATAAACAAAGACGATCACCGAATACGCCGAGCAACAACTCGCCGCACGGTGATCCGTAGGGTTGAATCTTGATTGTGGCCGCCATGACCCGAATCCGATTCGAAAACTATTGGTAAATATCGTTTAGCAGACGCGCCAGACGATAACCGCCACGCAGAAATTGCAGTTCGACTACCGGCGTGTATTTTTCAATATAATCGTAGGAAATTCGTACTCCTTCGGGCGAATCTTCGTAGATCTTCTCACAGATGGCATGGGTCTCCTCCACCCAATCTTTGGGTTCGCCAGCCTGAATCAGCACGATTTCATCATCCGTCAGCCGATCTGTCTGCTCCTGCCATTCGGAATAACTCCACTTGTGCGCCGCATCGGGAATGGCCGAATCCCAGACCGAATGCAGATCGGATTGACGACCAAACATCAACACAGGTCGCCGATTGCCGCCCAGATCGGAGAGCCGCCCCAAGTGCATCGGCGTGTGCATATCGCCCACCAAATGGATCAACATCCGCAGTGTTACAAACTCCTCTTCGGGTGCAAGATCTCCTTTTTTCAACTTCTCGACAAGCTCCGTTACAGCCGTCAGCACATCACCCTTGGCATTACGCGGCATCGTTGCCAACGTTTGGCCGGCATCCACATTCAGGTAATGCCACGTTTTGGTGTAGGCATATTGAGCGGTATGGCTGGCATTATCGAGCCAATTGGCATAATAGACCAACGAATGCCCATTCAAAATCTTATCAATCTGCTCAGCCGCCTCAGGCGACAGGTGATTCTCGGCAATGTAGGCCGTAATATCATGTCCTTTCTGCCCCCAAGCATAAGCTCCGCACACGGTCAGCAGGGACCAAATAACGATCAGCAGTTTTTTCATAATTTGTTCGGATTTTTAGATACGCTAATGATTCATCGTTGCAAGAAACTCTTCATTGGTATCGGTCATATTCATCTGCTTTTGAAGGAACTCCATCGCCTCAACCGGATTCATATCCGAGAGATATTTGCGCAACACCCACGTGCGATTCATCACCTCGCGCGACAACAACAGATCTTCGCGACGAGTACCCGAAGCAATCACATCGACGGCCGGATAGACACGTTTGTTGGCCAACTTGCGATCGAGTTGCAGCTCCATATTACCCGTACCTTTAAACTCCTCGAAGATCACCTCGTCCATCTTCGAACCCGTGTCGATCAACGCTGTTGCTATAATGGTCAACGACCCCTTCTCCTCGGTATTACGTGCCGCACCGAAGAAACGTTTTGGTTTGTGGAGCGCATTGGCATCCACGCCACCCGAAAGCACTTTGCCCGATGCCGGTTGCACGGAGTTGTAGGCACGTGCCAGACGGGTGATCGAATCCAAAAAGATCACTACATCGTGGCCGCATTCAACCATACGTTTAGCCTTATCAAGAACCATTTCTGCCACTTTAACGTGACGTGAAGCCTGTTCATCGAAGGTCGAGGCAACCACTTCGGCTTTGACGTTGCGAGCCATCTCGGTCACCTCCTCCGGACGTTCGTCAATGAGTAAGACGATCATATAGACTTCGGGGTGGTTGTCGGCAATGGCATTCGCTATCGACTGTAACAGCATCGTTTTACCGGTTTTAGGCTGCGCAACGATCAGCGCACGCTGCCCCTTACCGATGGGCGAGAAGAGATCGACAATACGAGTAGACATATTATTATGGCCATTTCCGGTCAGCGAGAATTTTTCGCTGGGGAAGAGCGGCGTCATAAATTCGAACTGCACACGATCACGAATATATTCGGGTTTCAATCCGTTAATTTCGCTGACCCGTACCAACGGGAAGTACTTTTCGCCCTCCTTCGGCGGACGAATTGCACCACTAACCGTATCACCGGGTTTCAGACCAAATAATTTGATCTGTGACGGCGACACATAGATATCGTCGGGAGAATTCAGATAGTTATAATCGGCAGAACGCAGAAAACCATACCCGTCGGGCATCACTTCCAACACCCCTTCGCCCTCAATCTCGCCCAAAAAATCATCTTTTGTAATCACTTCGGATTGCGCTTTTTCGGATTTAAAGGGTTGCGCACCCTCTCTTTGCGGAGGACGCTGCTGGGGACGCTGTTGCTGTTTTTGCGGCTGTCGCTGTGGCTGGTTCGGCTGTGATTTTATTTTTTCGGCGACCGGCTCCGTTACCTCGACCACTTCCGGCTGCTGGGCAGGGCGGTCAACAGAAGGTTCCGGCTGTTGATTCTTCGGTTTGCGGCCGCGACGTTTAGGCTCTTCGGGCTGCGGAGCTTGTACCGGCACCGATTCGACAACCTCGACAGCTTGCTCATCGGGTGCGCTTTCGGTCGGCATTTCGGGTTCCGGCTCGATATCCGATTCAAAATCCAAAGCGGGTTCAATAACCGATTCGGTCGCTATTTCCCGTTCACGCTGCGGCATTGCCGGGTAGTGTGGTTCTGGTTTGGCAAGCCGCGGACGTCGCCCACGAGGTTTCGACTCCGGTTCGGGCGTACTCGATTCGGATTGGACAACGGGTTGTTGTGCGGTCTGCGAGGCGGACTCCTCCATCGACTGCGGCTCCGTTTTTTGGGACTTGGCCTTTTTAGGCGACTTGGCCGATTTAGGCTGATTAGGCGTCACAGGCAATTTCGGAGCTGATTCAGAAAGCGGCTGAGCAGCTATCTCGCCAATTTTTTCTATGAGTTCGCGCTTTTTAAGCATAACGTTTTCAACACCCAACGTTTTTGCGATCTCCCGCAATTCGCCGAGGTTTTTACCTTCGAGCGCTTTCAGATCTTGCATAAAATATTTACTTCAATGATGATTTTAAACCGGACGATTGCCGGCTCTTTGGAATTATGTTGCAAAGATAGTGCATAAAATTGAATTTCAAAATAAAAAAATGGGGTAAAGGAGGTAATATCTCTTCGAATTTCAATTTTTTACCTACATTTCGGTATTGCGCCGCCCATCATTATGCACGACCTTTGCACCAGACAATTCAAGACATCAGCCATTGTGTCCCAAGTATTGTGAAAGTTTGTGTGTGTAGAAAACCCTTCGGTCTTGCGATCGAAGGGTTTTTGAATGCTGCAAAAAACAAAGCGTCACATTCCGTAGGAGAGGGCGTTAATCCCATCGTACACTACACTTGCCAACCCCAACAACAACACTCCGGCCATACAGATCACCAAACTCAGGCGGGTCGAACGGTCGGTCTGAATCGTTGCAACGGAGGTATCGGTTGTATTGATATAGATCGCCTTAACGATCAGCAGATAGTAGTAGAGCGAGATAACCGTATTGATCAAGGCGATGAAGACCAACAGATGGAATCCTGCCTCGAAAGCGGCTGCAAAGACAAAGAACTTCGAGAAAAAACCGGCAAAAGGTGGAATTCCGGCCAGCGAAAAGAGCGCAAGGGTCATCAGCACAGCCAGCCGCGGATTGGTTCGTGAGAAACCGTTGTAGTCGGCAATCTGCACCCGACCTTCGGAATGCTGCTCGACCAACGAAATCACGGCAAAAACCGCCAAATTGGCTGCCAGATAGACCAGCACATAGAACACCAACGAAGTCATCCCGATTGCCGTACCACCGACTACGGCCAGCAGCATGTAACCTGCTTGCGAAATGGATGAAAAAGCCATAAAGCGTTTGATGTTCTGCTGTCGGATCGCAAAGAGATTGGCAACCGTGATACTCAGCACAGTAACCACATAGAGCATCATCTGCCACTCGACAATCATCGACACAAAGACCTTGACAAGAATCGTCAGCAGCACAAACGCCGCAGCGGCTTTCGACACCACCGAAAGGTAGGCCGTCACAGCCGTCGGAGCACCCTGATAGGTATCGGCCGCCCAGAGATGAAAGGGAACAAGCGAGAGTTTGAAACCAAGACCGGAGAAGAAAAAGGCCAATGCCATAATCTGCAACGGAGAGCCATCAATGCGTGCCACCATATCGTCAAAGTAGAGTGTACCGGCCGTACCATACAGAAACGAGATACCATAGAGCATCAAGCCACTCGAAAAGAGAGCCGATAGCACATATTTAGCCCCCGCCTCGGCCGAATAGCGTTTGAATTTGTCGAAGGCAGCCAAGGCCGCCATTGGAACCGAGGCCAACTCCAACCCGATAAAAAAGAGGAGAAAATGGCCGGCTCCGATCATAAAATACATACCCAAAAGGGTCGAGAGAGTCAGGATGTAGAACTCGCCCTGCTTATGACGGGTATCGTCACGGCGGAGCCACGTATTCGATTGCAGGCAGACAACAAGAGCCCCAACCGTCAATATGCTCTTCACCACGCCGTGCATCGGTTCATAGTGGAACATGCCGCCGAAAAGATCTCCGGCCGATGTCGGAATAAGCGACACCAACACCTGCACCGCCAGCAATGTACATGTCACCGCTGAAAAATAGCGACGACCGCGTTCACCGGCAATCAGATCGTAAAGAAACAACAGTACAAAAATGGCCGCAAGAGAGACTTCGGCACGCATCCAGATAAATATCGAGGTAAAATCCATAGTCGCGTTAATTCATAATATGAGTAATGATTTCGGCAACACCGCCACGCACCAAATCGCTGATCCACAACGGAGCAAGTCCCATTCCGGCTACGGCGACAATTAAGCATATAACCGAAAGCCGCTCGTCCCACGTAGCGTCCGTCAGACGAAGATGCGCCGGATTATCACAGGTGCCGTAGAGGATTTTACCCACCACGCGCAGGATGTAGACCGCCGTGATGACGATCGACGTACAAGCAATCACGGTCACCACACGATGAAACGTATCGGCATTCATAAACGCACCGTTGAAGATGGTCATCTCCGCAGCAAACCCGCTCAACCCGGGCAATCCGAGGTTGGCCAGACCCGCTACAACATAACCCACTGCCAAGAAGGGCATTACCTTCATCAGACCACTCAATTCGCGAATGTCGCGCGTATGGGTGCGCCCGTAGATCATGCCGATCAGCGCAAAGAAGAGAGCCGTCATCAAGCCGTGGCTCAACATTTGGAGAATCGCACCCGTTCCGGCCGTAGTGTTCATCATCAGCACGGCAAAAAGTACCAACCCGCAGTGCGACACCGAAGAGTAGGCATTGATGTATTTAAGGTCGGTCTGCACGCAGGCCGAAAAAGCCCCATAGACGACCGAAATAGTCGTTAGAATGATAAAAATCCAACTCAATTCGTGAGCCGCTTCGGGCAATAGATAGATCGCCACGCGAAAACAGCCATAACCGCCCAGTTTCATCAGCACTCCGGCATGGAGCATCGACACAGCGGTCGGTGCCGAGGCATGGCCGTCGGGACTCCACGTATGAAACGGGAACAACGCCCCCAGCACCCCGAATCCGACAAAAACCAACGGGAACCAGATACGCTGTTCGGCAAGCGGAATATTATGCAATTGCGCGATTTCGAGCACATTCATCGTCGTGGCTCCGGCTCCGAAATAGATGCCCAGAATGCCGATCAGCAGCAGAGCCGAACCGCCCATCAGCATCAGCGTGAGTTTCATCGCCGCATACTCCTTGCGACCACTCCCCCACACCCCGATCAACAGGTACATTGGGATCAACGCCACCTCATAGAAGAGGAACATCGTGAAGAGATCTACCGAGATAAAGAACCCGAAAACACCCAGGCTCAACAGACAGAACCACAGAAAATAGGCCTTGACATCGGTTTTCATCTGCCACGAGGCAAACGTTCCCGTGAAGACGATGATAGCTGACAACAGCAGCATGGCAACCGAGATTCCATCGACCCCTATGGCATAGTGGATATTCAGCGGCGCATACCACACATAACTCTCCGTAAAGAGCATAGCAGCCGTATCGCCTGCGGCGCGCAGACCGAGAAACTGCACGACCAGCGTCACCGCCAGCACCAGCAGCAGCGAGGAACCGGTCACCATGACCGCATGGATCTGCCGCAGCGATTTCGAGAGCCACAACCCCAGCATCATCAGAAGCGGAATGGCCGGAAATAGAGATAATATATTCATGGCAAACGAATTAACAGATTAACAAAACCAAAATAGTCAGACCTAATGCACCACCTAAAAACCAGATACTGTACCGCTGCACACTACCACTCTGCATCTCACGAATCGACCACGACAAACGATTGGTAGTCCATGCCAGCAGATCCATAAAACCATCGACCACATGGCGATCGAACCACGCTATGGGGGTCGAGATGCAGGCAAAGATGATCCGATGGGTGATAAACTGGTAGAGCTCGTCGATATAAAAACGGTGGTAGGCTGCTTTGTGCAGTCCGCCGAAAGTTGTGGCCAGTCGCTCGGCCACGGGTTGTTCTCGGCGTGCATAGATCCACGTTGCCAACCCGATCGCCACAACAGCCACCGTCAGGCTTACTGCCGCCACCGTCGAGTCGATATGAATTGTATAAGCCGCCCCGTTGCTCGAAACGAAATTACCAAAAGGGATGAATCCCGCCACACAGGTCACCGATGCCAAGAAGAGGAGCGGCAAGGTCATACTGAGCGGCGCCTCGTGGGGCGTATGCGCGGCATACAGCTCGCGGTTTTCACGTCCCCAGAATATTCCATAATAGAGGCGGAACATATAGAATGCGGTCAATCCGGCGATTGCCGTCATCACCCATCCCATGACGGGGCTGAATGCGAAGCAGGCGGTCAAAATCTCGTCCTTGGAGAAAAATCCGCTCAGCGGCCAGATACCGGCAATGGCCAAACAGGCTACCAGAAACGTGATGTGTGTCAGCGGCATATAGCGTCGCAGGCCGCCCATATCCGACATCTCATTGGAGTGCACGGCATGGATGATGCACCCTGCGCCGAGGAACAGCAGGGCTTTGAACATGGCATGAGTAAAGAGGTGAAACATCGAAGCCATGTAACCCAATCCTCCGGCGTGAGGATCGGTCGAGGTGCAGACCCCCAATGCCACGATCATAAATCCGATCTGCGAAATGGTGCTGAATGCCAGTACGCGCTTGATGTCGCTCTGCACACAAGCCACCACCGCGGCATAGAGAGCCGTGAAGGCTCCGATATAGGCCGTCCAATGCAGCACCTCAGGGGCATAGCCGATAAAGAGCGGAAACATCCGCGCCACCAGATAGACTCCGGCTACGACCATTGTCGCGGCATGAATCAATGCCGACACAGGGGTTGGACCCTCCATCGCATCGGGCAGCCAGATGTGCAACGGAAACATGGCACTCTTACCAGCACCGCCCACAAACATCAACCCCAAAGCCAACGGAATCATCGCTCCGGCCGCCAGTAATACTTGCGCATCGGGCGTAAAGGAGTAGGTTCCGGCGTAATAGCCATAGATCAAAATACCGATCAGAAAACCCAAATCGGCAAATCGTGTCACAATAAAGGCCTTTTTCGAGGCAGCCACCGCCTCTTTTTTGGTGTAATAAAAACCGATCAGCAGGTAGGAGCTGACACCCACCAACTCCCAGAAGAGGTACATCTGGAAGATGTTGGTGGCCACAACCAACCCAATCATGCTCATCGTAAAGAGCGACAAAAAGGCATAATAACGCTGAAATCCGCGTTCGCCCTTCATATAGCCCATCGAATAGATGTGCACCATAAGCGACACAGTCGAGATGACCACGAGCATCATCACCGAGATCGGATCGAGCAGCATACCGAGGTCGATATGCAGCGTTTCACTGATTGGTAACCACGCAACGTTCCACGCCGTAAGGGTCGGGAAGAGGCCGGCAGCGTCGCGTCCTCCCGCAAAATAGACAAAAGCCGTATAGTAGCAGAGCAGTGTCACCACCGCCAACAATCCGGTGCCGATTGCTCCGGCCACAACCGGCCGCAGTTTCATGCCGGCAAGTCCCAAAAAGAGAAAGCCCAGCAACGGCAACAACAGTATTAAAATCGTATATTCCATGAGCAAATCTTTTTTACCACTTCATCTTCCGCAGGCTTTTGACCTCAATGTTGCGGATGTTGCGGTAGACGTTGATGATAATAGCAATGGCAACAGCCGTTTCGGCTGCGCTGACACCAATCGCAAAGAGCGTGAAGAAAAAGCCCTCCAATTGATCGGGAAATAGAAAGCGGTTGAAGACTACGAAATTGATGTCCACCGAGTTGAGAATCAACTCCACCGAGATCAACATCGCCAGCAGGTTACGTCGTGTGACAAACCCATAGATGCCGACAAACATCAGAATCGTCGAAACCACCAGATAATATTCCATGTGTATCATATCCGTACCTTTTTTTAACGTTTTCGTGCAATGAGAATTCCGCCGACGATACAGGCCAGCAGCAAAATACTAATTACCTCAAAGGGAAGTATATAGCCAAATTTTTCACTACTCATCAGCGCGTGGCCGATCGTCTGCACATGCAACTCTCCATGTTCGAAATGAGTCACCCCATAATCATGGCGAAGCGTCACATAGAGGCATACCCCCAGACTGATGGCCGTGGCGATCAATCCGGCCACCACTTTATAGCGTTTTTGCGGCTGCACATTGTCATCGCCCTGACTCGATGTGAGCAGGATTGAGAAGACATAGAGCACCGTGATACCTCCCGCATAGATCAGCAGTTGCACCGCACCGAGAAACGAATAGTTGAGTTGAAAGTAGATACCCGCCGTACCAAAAAGCACGAAAAGCAGGTAGGTGGCCGCACGCAAAATACGTTTGGTCGTCACGGCCAGTATGGCACTGACGCAGGTGAAGAGAGCCAGAATGGCGAGGACGATCAGTTCGAGTGTTATCTCCATAAGATTATCGCTTGTTGAGTTGTTTAACCAATTTTTCGCGCGTGAAGACCGCATGTTCGAACTCCGTCGAGAAACGGATCGCATCGTGCGGACACGCATTGACACAGAGGTGGCAGAAGATGCACGACCCCAGATCGTACTCGTACCGCGCCAACCGCCGTTTGGGTTTGCCGGTTTCGGGATCGGTCACGGTTTCAATCGTCAGCCGGATCGTACCGTTGGGGCAGGCCGTTTGGCACAATCCGCAGGCGATGCAGCGATGGTTGCCCGCCTCATCGTGGGGCATGGTCAACTCCCCACAGAAACGATCGTACATATGCAGCGTGGCGCGGTTTTCGGGGTATTGTTCGGTAATTTTTCGGGTGAAGAATTCTCGCCCCGTGACCGAAAGACCCGTCAAGAGCGAGCCGACACCTTGAAATAATCCTTTCAGATAATTACTCATACCTAAAAATGCAGTTTAAATACGACAACAATCACCATCAGCAGCAGGTTTGCCAGACCGATCGGCACCAGATATTTCCATTCGAGGGTCAGAATCTGGTCGATACGCAACCGCGGAAATGTCCACTTGATCCACATCAACAGCCCGACCACGAAAAAGGCTTTTGCAAAGAACCAAACAAACCCTGGGATGCAATCCATCACGGCATTAAAGCCCTCCCAGCCACCGATATGCAGCGGCATCCAGCCACCCAAAAAGATCGTAGCAGCCACTCCTGACACAATAAACAGATTAACGAATTCGGCCACATAGAAGAGTCCGAAGTGCATACCCGAATACTCGGTATGGTATCCGGCCGTGAGTTCCGACTCAGCTTCGGGTAGGTCGAAGGGGCCGCGGTTAACTTCGGCATTGCCGGCAATCAAATAGATGATAAAGGCAATCAAAGCGGGAAGATGCCCTTTGAAGATGAACCAACCATCGGCTTGTCGCTCGACAATCTCGGAGAATTGCATGGTATCGGTCAACACGATAATCGTTAGGATCGACAATCCGATCGAAAGTTCATACGAGATCATCTGCGCACCGCTACGCATCGCACCGATCAATGAATATTTGTTATTGGAACTCCATCCGGCCAGCAGGATACCCACCACACCAATCGACGAGGCAGCCATCATGAAAAAGACTCCTACGTTGAAATCGAGCACCTCCAACCCTTTGTTGATCGGCAGGCAGGCAAAGGCAAGCACCGAGGCCAGAATGACGATGTAAGGAGCCAGATTATAGAGAAATTTATCGGAGTGGCGAATGGTGATAATCTCTTTGGTCAACATCTTAAAGACATCGCACACCACCTGCACCGTACCCCACGGTCCGACACGCATAGGGCCCAAACGGCATTGGAATGCCGCGCAGACCTTGCGCTCCATGAAGATCATCAGAATGGCGATCACGGTAAACATCAGCAGCAGGCACCCCCCGACAATGACACATTCGAGAAAGATGGCCAACCCCTCGGGCATCAGCGACGTAAGCAACGCATGCACCCAATTTGTTACGACTGAAAAATCAAACATACAACTACATTTTAACGGTCAATATCGGGTACGACATAATCGAGCGTACCACCAATGGCGATCAGGTCGGCAATCTTCGACCCACGCGCTATGGTGTCCAGACAAGCCACTAACGGTAACCCCGTTGAGCGGAATTTAAGTCGATAGGGCGACTTATCACCACGGCTTTCAAGATAGACCCCGAACTCACCACGGCTCCCCTCGACAGCGGCATAATAACACCCTTCGGGAATGCGGATAATCGGTTTCATCTTTTGCTGAAATTCGCCTTCGGGACTATTG
>CAYOKU010000058.1:0-16951 GCA_964404645.1 uncultured Alistipes sp. | reverse complement strand
TCCAAGGAATTTCATTCCTCTTTTTCTTTTATTCAAAGTTATAGACTTGTTAGACGAAATAGGTGTTTATTTGCGTATTTATACCCTCAAATCACGCATAACTCGCATACCTTATATATAATATGAATCAAACACGGAGGTCTTTTCCAGCGTGGACTAAGTTATTTCTATCGGACAAAAGAGACGGGATTAGATTTTACTGCATTTATCGCGGTACTCCGAAGGGGTCATCCCTTTGATCTGTTTGAAGATTCGTGCAATATTTTTCGTATCGGTAAATCCGAGTTGGCTGGCCACCTCGGTCACCGAGAGGTTCTCGCGAAGCATCTGCGCCATCTTCTCAACGCGCACGTTGATGATGTAGTCGTAGACCGACATGTTCATCTGTTCGCGGAAACGCACTTCGAGCAGTCGCCGCGAGAGGGGAACCTGACGCACGAGATCATCGACATAGAGTTTCTGTGTGATATTTTCGTGAATATATTTCAGCACGCGCGCAATATGGCGGTCGCTGTTCGCATAAATGTCGGTCGATTGGCGCGTAACGATATGAGTCGGCTCAACCACCACATCGTTCCACGAGGCATCGGGATTTTCGATCAGAGAGTCGATCAACTGAGCCACGTCATAACCGCCCTGCTCCACGTTTTGGTTCAACGAGGAGAGGTTGGGCACGGCAAGACTGCACATCGTGGCATCGTTATCGACCCCCAAGACGGCAAGATCATCCGGAATCCGGAACCCGATAGCATGCTCTACTTGTTGGCAGGCTTCGGTGATGTGGTAGGCCTGATTGTCGTCACACGCCATGATTGCCACCGGTTTAGGCAACGATTCGAGCCAAGTAATCAGTCGCGTGGAGTCGTAATACCAGAGGTCATTCTGGTTATTGCCCGAAAATTCCGAAAAAGTGTGGGGGGGGGAGTTTTTAGAGGCAGAAGCGGCAATCACCGTATCGCGAAAACCCTGACAACGCTCTTCCGACCAGACAATTCCACGCAATCCGTAGAACGCAAAGTTTTCAAAACCCTTGTCGATAAAGTATTTAGCCCCCATCTCTCCGGCGCGATAGTGCGACCCCGTGATATTGGGGATGGTGGTAAAACGTTTTTTAAAGTCTTGTGCAATGGCGATGATCCCGTTTTCACGAAACAGATGCACCGGATCATCGTTGTAGAACTGGCCGATAATTGCCTCTGCTTTGTATTTTTTGGCCCACCGAACCACCTCCTCAATGCCATATTTATCGCGAATAGCCAACGGAAGCCGGCACAGCCCCCACGGCTTAGTTTGTTTGGCATAGCGGGCGATGCCACGCAAAATCGTACGGGCATACTCTTCCGAAAAGTCGGTCAAAAAAATGATTCGTGCCATATGAGTTCGGGTCTTAACGGATGGAAGATAGGAACTTTTATTCAAATCCACGCAATATGAAGACATAAATACGCAAATTTCCACCTTTTTCTGCCAATAATTGATTATTTTCGTACATCAAACCGATTGAACCCAACCAACCAATGAAAACCATACAAATTGTCCTTCTGATCTGCCAGCTCGGCGCATTTGCCTGCACCGATCGCGAACCGATTGATTATGTCGATCCGTTTATCGGCACAGGAGCGCATGGACACACTTATCCGGGGGCTACAACTCCCTTTGGTGGCGTGCAGTTGAGTCCCGACACTCGATTCGGCGATTGGGACGCATGCAGCGGGTACCACTACTCCGACTCCACCATACTGGGATTCTCGCATACCCACCTGAGCGGCACGGGTTGCGCCGATCTGGGCGATATTCTATTTCATCCCACTTCGCGACAGATCGACACCACCCGCAGCAAGCGGCTCTACGATCCGTATCGCTTTTCGCACAAAGACGAAACCGCCTCGGTTGGTTACTACTGCGTAGAGTTGCGTGACGAGGACTTACGTGTAGAATTAACCGCTGCTCCACACACGGGCATACACCGCTACACCTTTGCCAAAGGGGCAAAACAGCAGATTGCAGTGGATCTGGAACACCTGCTCACAGAGGAACAGATCAACAAAGCCTCGATCACGCAGACTGCACCCAATGAGATCGTAGGCATGCGTTGCACATCGGGTTGGGTTGCCAATCAGCAGATCTACTTCGCCGCACACTTCTCCGAACCGATCGCAGCAATGCATCTGTTGCACCACGACCGCGTGGCACTACTGACCTTCAACGGCTCCAAGCCGCTGGTTATCAAGGTAGGGTTATCGCTGGTTAGTGTAGAAAATGCGCGAGAGAATCTGCTGACCGAGGTTCCCGATTTCGACTTTGATGCCGCACACCAACGGGCTCGCGACCTATGGCGCAAGGCTCTTGCGCAGATTGTCATCGAGGGCGGAACGGCCGACGAACGCACGCAGTTCTACACGGCGATGTACCATACGAAACTATCGCCCAACCTAACAAGCGATGTCAACGGTGACTTCCGCCGACAGAATCAACTCATTGCCAAGACAGCCCCCGGGCAAGCTCACTACTCCACTTTTTCGCTGTGGGACACCTTCCGCGCATGGTCACCGCTGATGACATTGGTCGAGCCTGAATTAATCAACAACATGATCCGAAGCATGTTGGACGCATACGACTGCACGGGCGAGCTACCCGTTTGGCCGCTCTCATCGGGTGAAACGCACTGCATGATCGGCTACCACGCCGTATCGGTAATTGCCGAGGCTTACCGGAAAGGATTCCGAGGATTCGATGCCGAAAAGGCTCTCGAAGCGATGAAGCAGAGCGCGCAGACCCACCGAAAAGGGGCGGATTCGTACCGTCAACTGGGTTACATTCCGGCCGACAGCAAGCGTGAAGCGGTATCTTGCGCATTGGAGTATGCTTACGATGATTGGTGCATCGCCCGCATGGCAGAGGCGATGGGCGACAGCCTCGACTGCGCGATCTATGAACAACGCGCCCGCAGTTACGAAAATTGTTTCGATGGCTCGACCCGCTTTTTCCGTGGAAAAAATGCGGACGGTAGTTGGAATGCTCCGCTCGAAGAGTTCACCGCCGGACGTGACTACACCGAGGCCACAGCGTGGCAATATCGTTTCTTCGTGCCGCACGACACCTATGGGCTACTCAATCTTTTCGGCGGCAGCGAACTATTTATCAATGAGTTGGATCGGTTATTTACACTCGAAACACCGCAAGGAGCAGACGTCGGACTGGTCGATATTACTGGCACTGTGGGTCAATATGCGCACGGCAACGAGCCAAGCCACCACATGGCCTATCTATTCAATTATGCCGGTCAACCGTGGAAAACGCAGGAGTGGACACGCCGGCTGCTCCACGAACAGTACCGCCCCACGCCCGATGGAATCAGCGGCAATGAGGATTGCGGTCAGATGTCGGCTTGGTATCTACTGTCGAGTATGGGGCTCTATGCCGTCTGTCCCGCATCGGGAGAGTTTACGCTCACCACTCCGCTCTTCAAAAAAGCAACGATCCAACTCGGTAACGGCAAAATACTGGTTATCAAATCAAATGATCCGTCACGAAATCGTTATATTGACCGTGTGACACTCAACGGCAAACCAATTGAGCAGAATTACGTGACTTATGAGGCGTTGGCCGAAGGGGGCGAATTACAGTTCACACTCACCCCGCAACCCAACCTTACGCGCGGCACCTCAACCGATTCCGCCCCCTATTCGATGACCACAACCCCTTGCGTATCGATCCCCTACACCACGCAATCGCCGAGTTTGTTCCCCGATTCACTTTCGTTGGATTTGGCCTCTGCCACCCCCGATGCACAGATTCATTATACGCTCGACGGTTCGGAGCCGACTTTGCTCGCTTCGACATATACACATCCGTTGCTGATTCGCGCCACCACCACCGTAAAGGCCAAAGCCTTCAAAAACGGATATACGCCCAGCGCAACACTCACCGTGCACACTACCAAAGCTAACTATTTGTCGCCCGTTACCGGAAAACGGAAAGGCGAACAGGGCATCCGCTACACCTATTACGAGGGTCACTTCTCCGATGTAGCAGAGATCGTATCGGGCAAACGGATCGCTTCGGGAGTCATGCCCTCACCGTCAATCGTCTCAGCTCGCAGCCGCGACCACTTCGGTTACTGTTTCGAAGGTTTTATTGAGATCTCGAAGCAGGGGATCTGGGAGTTTTCAACCCGCAGCGATGACGGCAGCGTACTCTACATAGGCAACCAATTGGTCGTTGACAACAACGGTTCACATGCGGCTGTTACCGCCACCGGACGCATCGCATTGAAGTCGGGACTCCACCCGATTCGTATCCTCTATTTTGAAGATTACGAAGGCGAAGCATTCGAATGCGGCATTCGAAGTCCCGAAAGCGATCGTTTCACCTCCCTTTCTTCCGATATTCTGTATCTTTAATCGACTAAAAAATAACATTATGAGCCGTTTCCATTACATACAAACAATCGCACTCTGCACGTTGCTCTGCCTCGGATTTTCGGCAGTTGCCAAATCACCGATCGCGATCTTTTCACACAACGATTATACCCGCACCGTTCCCTTCTACGAAGCCTACGCACAGGGAGTCTATGCAGTCGAAGCCGATGTATTTCTGCAAAACGGCAAGTTGTTGGTGGGGCACGAGGTCGCCGCGCTGGATAGCAAAGCTACACTGCGCGAACTCTACATAGAGCCAATCGTCAAGCTCTTTACACGTCATGGCGGACACGCCTACAAAGATCGCGATGCACACCTGCAACTGCTCATCGAACTGAAAAGCGAAACGGAGCCTACGTTACGCGCTGTAATCGCCGAGTTGGAGAGCCATCCGGAGGTATTCAACCGGAAGAAAAATCCGAATGCGGTGCAGGTGGTCATTACAGGCCGCGTGCCCTCACCTGAGAACTTTACCAAATACCCCGAATATCTGCTTTTCGATGGTGATCTAAACACGGTCTACACTCCGGCACAACTCAATCGCATTGCAATGATCAGCACCTGTTTTCGCGATCTGTCGACTTGGAACGGCAAAGGCACGATCATGCGTGCAGAGTTGCCGCGGGTCGAGGCCGTGATCAACGCCGTACATGCTATGAATAAACCGATTAGGTTCTGGGATGCACCCGATTGCCTGACATCGTGGTACACGTTCTACAACATGGGAGTCGATTATCTGAATACCGATCAAGTAGAGGCTTGCAACGACTTTTTCGAAGACTTTGCCAACAAAAACTTCGAAATCGCACACCCCACCACAACAGCCCAAGGGGTAACCCGAACAAATCGGCTTGATAAGACAACGCGCGACTTCAAAGGGTTCAGCAACGAAAAGTTACAACTCTCCAAAGCGGTTGCCGTCTACACGCCTACCTATCAATCGGACGGGGCAGATCGACCGATCAAAAACGTCATATTCCTGATTGGCGACGGCATGGGGTTGTCGCAAATTGCCGCTGCGCAGAGTGCCAACCGCGATCTTTCGATGCTGCAAATGCGTTATTTGGGACTGCAACGTTCGTGGGCCAAAGATGCTTACACCACCGATTCTGCTGCTGCCGGCAGCGCGCTGGCAACTGGTGAGGCTCATTGTAACCGCTACATTGCCATGAATGCCGACACCACCGTTGTCGAATCACTCTCCGATTTTTGCCACAAGAGGGGGCAGGCCATCGGCGTTGTCACCTTGGGAAATGTGGCGGATGCCACTCCCGCCGCTTTTTATGGCCATTGGGTCGAACGCGATGATGCCGATCTATTAACCAGCCACCTGCTGGACGGCAAGTTATCGCTTTTATGCGGTTCGGGGATCCGTGAATTCGAGCAACGCCGCGATCAACGCGATCTGATCGGCGAACTCAAACAACAATACGCATTTATCCGCTCGGCCGATAAAATCGCCACAACACAGGGTAAGGTGATCTGTATCGACGAGAAGATGGGTGATGCGGCCGAAGAGGCCAACCTCGGATTACTTGCTGATGTCACCCGTCAATCCATCGCTAAGTTGCAGTCGCAAAGCCAACAAGGTTTTTTCCTGATGGTCGAAGGGGCAAAAATTGATTACGCCGGACATTCGAAATGCCTCCCCGGATCCATCATCGAAACACTCAGTTTCGACCTTGCCGTTGCCGAGGCATTGAAGTTTGCCGATGCAAACGGCGAAACGCTTGTCATCGTCACCGCCGACCACGAAACCGGAGGGCTAACACTACTTGATGGCGATCTGACAACCGGACGCGTAACAGGTTACTACGTAACCAACGACCACACACCGACACCGCTACCCGTATTTGCCTATGGGCCTCACGCCGATACTTTTTGCGGCGCATACGAGAATACGCAGATCGCTCGCCGCATCAAACAACTGCTCAACAACCAATAACACCATGATAAAATCATTGATCGCATGCACGGCGTTACTCTGTCTTACAAGCGAGTTACCGGCACAGGAGGTTTCGCAAAAGCCTAAATATAACCTGCCCTATAAAAACACCTACGTCAAAGAGCCGTTGGTTGCAGAAAACGAGTTTCGCATTGCAAAACCGCGTCGGATCGAGCCGCGAAGTTTCGCCGTGGCCAAGAATATACTCCCCAATCCGATCTGGAAAGGACACGAAGATGAGATTCGAATGTATTGGCGTGCTTGGGAGATCGCAATCGGCAACATTCGTCAACCCGAAAAAGATTCGGGGCTCGTATCACCTTATCTCGATGTGGCCTACAATGGCAATCTGTTTATGTGGGACGACTCTTTCATGATGATGTTTGCCCGCTACGGATTCAGGTTCTTCCCCTTCCAGGGCACGCTCGATAATTTCTATGCCAAACAACACCCCGACGGATTTATCTGCCGCGAGATCAAAGCCGACGGAGCCGACTGTTTCGAACGTTACGATCCGGTCAGCACAGGCCCTAATCTGCTGCCGTGGGCGGAACTGCTCTACTTCCAGCAATACGGCGACACGGAGCGTCTGCACAAGATCTTTCCGGCGTTATGCGCCTATACCAAATGGTGGCGATTGAACCGCACATGGCGCAACGGCATGTATTGGTCGAGCGGTTGGGGTACTGGTATGGACAATATGCCGCGTGTGAAACCTCAATACAATCCGATATTCAGCCACGGAAATATGATCTGGCTCGACACAAGCATTCAACAAATGCTTGCCGATGAGGCTCTGTTGCAGATCGGATTCCAGATTGAGCGTTGGCAGGAGATTGAAGATTTGGAGGACGAGATTCGCCACCTCAAAGCATATATCAACCAAAACATGTGGTCGGAGAGCGAACATTTCCTCTTCGACCAATACGCCGACGACACCTTGTCGCAAACCAAGGGAATCGGAGCCTTCTGGGCTCTTCAAACCGACCTGCTCCCCAAAGAACGGTTGGATCAACTGGTAGCACATCTGAGCGATACATCTACATTCAACCGTCCCCACCGCGTTCCTTCGCTCTCGGCAGACCATCCGAAATACAATGTCCGTGGCCGTTATTGGCAAGGGGGTGTATGGCCGGGAACCAATTACATGGTTATCACCGGTCTATACAACAAAGGCTACCGGACGTTAGCCGATGAGATTGCCGCCAACCACTACACGACCGTATTGAACGTTTTTCGACGCACCGGAACCTTCTGGGAGTATTACGCACCGGAGGCCGAAGAGCCGGGATTCATGGCTCGAAAAGAGTTTGTCGGCTGGACAGGATTACCTCCGATTGCCCTCTTTATTGAGTATATATTGGGCCTCAAATCCGACTACTCCGCACGACAAGTCGTCTGGGATATCTCGCAGATCGAAGAGCATGGTCTTGAACGCTACCCATTCGGACCGGAGGGAGTTGTCAACTTCCATGCAAAACAGCGACAATCGAGCCAAGAGGCTCCGGTAGTTACCATCGAAAGTAACATTGAGTTCGAACTCACCATCAACTGGGAAACTAAAAGTCACACCTACCCGATCAAAACCGGAAAACAAACCTTGAAACCATGAAATATATCATAAGCCTTATTTTGACCGTTGCCGGTCTAACATCTTCTGCGCAACGCCTCACTTTCTCGGAAAAAGGGAGGTTCCGCATCGCCCAATTTACAGATACGCATGTCGATCTGGGTAGCGATGAGCGGCGTAGTGAGTCGCAAAAAACAGTAGCACAATTGGAGTATATCCTGCAAACCGAACAACCGAATCTTGTTGTTTTTACGGGCGATGTCGTGACCGGAAAGCCCGCAGCAGCAGGTTGGAGAATGATTTTAGACCCACTCAAAAAGGCGAAAATACCGTTTATTGTGGTGCTTGGGAACCATGACCGAGAGCAGGATCTGTCGAGTCGCGAGATCGGTGCTATCGTCTCCGAATATCCGAACAATCTGACCCTCCTGACAAAGGGGCAGTTGGCAGATTGTGTCGTAGCCGTGGCCGACCCCACCGGCAAAAAAACCGAGGCTCTACTCTACTGCATGGACTCGAACGACTATTCGACGGTCAAAGAGCTCGAAGGCTATGGCTGGTTTACATTTGATCAGATCGGCTGGTATCGCTCGCTCAGCCACCGATATACCGAGAAAAACGGAGGGAAACCATTACCGGCATTGGCTTTTTTCCACATTCCGCTTCCCGAATACATCGAATCTGCACGGGCAACGACCGAAGAGATGATCGGACAACGTACCGAGGATGAGTGTCCGGGAATACTCAATACGGGAATGTTCGCCGCCTTCGTTGAATGTGGCGATGTGTTCGGAATTTTTACCGGACACGATCATGACAACGATTATCTCTTTACAAAGCAGGGGATCGCGCTCACATACGGCCGGTTCTCAGGCTACAAAACCACCTACACAGACCTCAAACAAGGTGTACGCATCATCGAATTGAAACGTGGCGAGCGGAGTTTCGACACGTGGATTCGGGAGCGCAACGGCGCACAAGTCGATTTAGTGACCTGCAACGGTAGGAAATACATCAAGCATTAAAATTACCTCATCATGGAAATAGGAGTAGATCTCGGCGGCACAAACCTCAGAGTGGGCAGGATAGACCGAGGGCAGGTTGTCGAACTGTTGTCGGAACCCTGTAAGGCTCATGCATCGAAACAGGCCGTAATAGACCATATCATAGCCCTAATCAGCCGACTGATGACACCAGAGGTGGAACGGATCGGAGTGGGTGTACCGTCGATAGTTGATACGCAGCAAGGCATTGTCTACCACGTAATCAGCATTCCTTCGTGGGACGAAGTTCCGCTTAAAAGCATCTTGGAAGCGCATTTTCACGTCTCGGTCAACATCAACAACGACTGCAACTGCTTTGCGCTGGGTGTTTGTCGTTTCGGCGAAGGTCGGGGCTATCGGGACATCGTCTGCGTGGCATTGGGGACGGGAGTCGGAGCCGGTGTTATCATCGACGGCAAACTATACAGCGGCCACAACACAGGAGCGGGCGAAATTGGCAGCGTAAAATACCTCGATCGCGACTACGAATACTATTGCAGCAGCCGGTTCTTCACCGGACAGGGAACAACCGGCAAAGAGGCCTTCGAGCAAGCCACTGCCGGCGATCCCGCAGCAATCGCATTGTGGCAAGAGTTTGGCAAACATGTCGGGAATCTGGTCATGGCAATCTTATACACGTATGATCCGCAAGCGATCGTCTTCGGTGGAAGTATTGCCAATGCCTATCCGCTTTTCGCAGAGAGCATGCACCGACAGCTGACGGAATTTCCCTACCCACAAAATGTCGAGAACCTCAAAATATGCACCTCTTCGGTCGAAAACATGGCTCTTTTGGGCTCTATCGTACACTAACGAACGAATTAGAGTCGACAAATTCGACCGAGTTGGAACGCTTCAAAGATCTTTGAGACGACAAGTCGATCAATACAACTCGATAAATTCATAGGTATTACCCACCGCCGAAAGATAACGCAGAAATTCCGGTTGCGATATGACCACCGTGGCGCGATTATCGTTCGGGTGGAACGAATAGGCGGGGAAGTCGCGCAGGCGAGCATCGAGAAAGAGATGAACATGGTTTGCGGGGTCGTTAATCAAACCGAAAGGCGAAACCGAACCCGGCCGTAACCCCAACCAACGATCCATGCGCTGTTCGGAAGCAAAGGAGAGTTTACCTTGATGGAGCCGGTGTTCCAGATCGTGAATGGCGAGAGCCTGATCGCAGTCGAATACCACCAAATAGTGGCGATCCCCTTTGTGGTTGCGGAAAAAGAGATTCTTGCAGTGTTTCGATCCATCGTTGCGCCAATATTCGCGGGCAATCTCGATGGTCGGTGCTTCGGGGTGTTCGTAATAGGTGTAGTCGATTGCGTGTTGATTCAAAAAGTTAAAGACGATTTCTCGGCGTTCCATGTTTGAGTTTATTTGTTCAGGTTGTAAAATTCGCGAATATTGCGTTCAATGCAGCCAATCAGCACCTCGACAGCCTCGACCGGAGCCCATGCGTTATGGGGTGACAGCAGCAGACGATCCGGCTCTTTGAGACGCAACAGCGGATTCTCAGTCGCCATCGGTTCGCGGCTGAACACATCAAGAGCCGCACCGGCAATCTCTCCGGTGTTGAGAGCCTCACTCAGGTCATTCTCATCGACAATACCACCGCGTGCAACATTAATCAGCAGAGCCGATCGTTTCATGCGTTTGAATTGCGGCATAGCGAATAGGCCTCGTGTTTTCGGGCCGAGCGGTGCATGAATAGAAATTACATCGGCCCAATCGAGCAACTCATCAAGCGTGCGAGCCGGATACTCCTCCTTGCGCACGATGCCCGATGTAGAGGTATATGCCACCTCACATCCAAAGGCGGCTGCCAAACGCGCCACCTCGCGACCGATTGTCCCTAACCCAACGATGCCCCAATGTGATCCGTAGAGCTGATGGTTGGCATAGCGGAAATGAAATTGGCGACCCGATGCCGAGTAGTCGCCGAATTTGACGTAGCGATCGTAATAGACCGTGTGGCGCATCAAAGCAATGGCCGCACCAAGGGTTGTTTCAGCCACCGAATGGGTCGAATATCCGGCAGCATTACGCACGGCAATGTGCAATTCGGCGGCAGCATCAAGGTCGATGTTATTCATTCCGGTGGCTGCCACGCAGATCAATTTCAGGTGAGGCAGTGCACGCATCGTATCGCGGTTGATGACCACTTTATTGGTGATCACCACATCGGCTCGTTTACAGCGGTCGAGTACCTCTTCGGGAAGCGTGTTCCCATACCCCGTATAATCGCCCAAGGCGCGAATCGCATCGAGAGATACGCCACTAACACTATATTCGTCCAGAAAAACAATTCGGATAGCCATAATTTCTATTTTTTCAGGTTCATGGAAGATGTTATTCGCCGATCAGCCGCCGGATAACAACCGATGCACAACCGATGCCGAACAGAGCCGGAATATAGGAGATCGTTCCGACGTTCGATTTTTTGTTCTGCTCCTCACATAGGATCATCGCCCCTTCACGCATCGGTTCGGGCGAAAAAACAGCCTCAAAGCCCTTGTAAACACCAATCTTATGAAGTCGTTTGCGCAACATGTGCGCCAAAGGGCAGTGATGCGTTTTCGAAATGTCGGCAATTTCCAACTGCGTAGGATCCATCTTGGCACCGGCACCCATCGAACTGACAACTGGAATTCGCCGATCGAGAGCCCCTTTGATGAGAGCCAGTTTAGGCGAAAGCGTGTCAATCGCATCCACTACATAATCATAAGGTGCGGCATCGAGCAACGTATAGGTTTCGTCATCTTTGATGTACCTGTTGACAATCGTTAGATTGATCTGAGGGTTGATGTCACGCAAACGTTCGGCCAAAATTTCGGCTTTCGGCCGTCCGACCGTCGAGTGAAGAGCGACCAACTGCCGATTGATATTTGTGATGTTGACCGTATCGGCATCGGCAAGCGTCATCCGGCCTACACCAGCCCGAGCGATCATCTCGGCGGCATAAGCCCCTACCCCACCTAAGCCGACCACCAACACATGAGCCTTGCGAAGTTGTTCCGATTTCTCCGCACCAAGCAACAACTCGGTACGTTCCAACCAATTATCCATTTTCTGTTCCAAATATTCGTGTGTAATTTTCGTAAACAGCCCGCTTCAAGGTTTCGAGATCGGTGTCGCGAGCCTGCGCAATGCCTGCATAGACTTCACCGATCGAGGTCGCGCTGTCATCCGTTTCAATAAAAAGGTGCGAAAGAGGGGTGATGCGAAGTGCCGCAAGGCTCTTCGAGGAACGAAAAGTTCTTTCGCCGAACGAGAGGTAATAGCCCTTTTTCAAGGCTTGTTGCGCTTGCTGCGGCGAACCGATGAACCCGTGAAAAATCACAGCACGCGGCTCGCGAAGGCTCAATTCACGCATCACGGCTTCGAACGCGCGCACACAATGGAGCACGACCGGAAGAGCCCGTTCGCAGGCGAGTTGCAGTTGAGCACGGAATTGTTCCATTTGCCGCTGTGGCGCAGCTCCCCGTACGGCATCAAGCCCGATTTCACCGATTGCCTGAGCTCCGGCCAACCGTCCGATGAGCGATTCAACCGCCTCGTTGTCAGCATCCCACGGGTGGATGCCGACCGCACGCAATTCGATTCCCGATCCGGTCGGACAATGCGTGTGTATGTTGACGTAGGGCCATTTCATTTATACAAAGGTATAAATTTTAAGTAAATTTAAGAAATAATAGTTTCATTATCGGAAATCTGCAAAAAATTTTGTACTTTCGCACGCGATTATGGCTGTTAGTAGGCTAACAGCTAAAATGGAGAAACTAATTTATTCAAATAACATTCTAATTCTTTAACCATGTCGAAAATCATTCCACTACGCAAGGGTTTAGACATCAATCTGGTAGGGAAGGCTCAGGAGCAGTTGGCGGATGCACCGCAGGCTTCGGAGTATGCCCTTTCGCCCCTCGATTTCGAGGGTGTGACTCCCAAACTGCTGGTTAAGGTGGGTGACGAGGTGAAAGCCGGTACGCCGTTGTTCTTCAACAAGGGCAACGAACGTGTGCTTTTCACGTCGCCTGTCAGCGGTAAGGTTGCTGCCATCAATCGCGGTGAGAAACGCAAAGTGCTCTCCGTGGCGGTAACTCCCGACACCGTAACAACCTACGAGGAGTTCATCGTGCCCGATCTTCAATCGGCCGAGCGTTGCCAGATCGTCGAATTGCTGCTGAAATCGGGTCTTTGGCCGATGATTATGCAGCGTCCTTACGGCATCATCGCCGACCCGAACGACACCCCGAAAGCGATCTTTGTATCGACTTTCGACTCGGCGCCGCTGGCTCCGGACTACAACTTCGTACTCCGTGCCGAGCAGCAAAATCTGCAAGCCGGTATCGAGGTGATGCGCAAACTTACCAATGGTAAGGTGCACCTCTCAATGCACGCAGGTTCCGAAGCCCAGATGGCTGCTTTGCGCGGCGTTGAATTGCACTCGTTTGCGGGCAAACACCCCGCAGGCAATGTGGGTGTACAGATTCACCACATCGACCCCATCAACAAGGGCGAAAAGGTTTGGACTGTAAACGTGCAGGATCTTGCCATCATCGGCCGTCTGTTCCTTACGGGACATGTCGATGCGACGAAGATCATCGCCGTGGCCGGTTCGGAGATTGAAAAACCGCAATATTACCGCATTGTAGCCGGTGCTCGCATCGATTCGATCCTTCGTGGTAAAATCAAGAGCCAGAAGGCAGGCGAAAAAGTGCGTATCATTTCGGGCAATGTATTGACCGGAACACGCACATCAAACGAAGAATATGTCGGTTTTTACGCCAACCAGTTGACCGTAATCCCCGAAGGCGACAAATACGAGATGCTGGGCTGGGCTCTGCCCCGTTTTGGCAAATTCTCCGTATCGCGTGCCTACTTCTCGTGGCTCTGCCCCAAGAAGAGCTACCACCTCGACACCAATCTCAACGGCGGCGAACGTCCGTTTGTGGTAACGGGACTTTACGAGCAATATCTGCCGATGGACATCTACCCGATGTATTTGTTGAAGGCTTGTCTTGCAGGTGATATCGAGAAGATGGAAAATCTGGGTATCTACGAGGTTGTCGAGGAGGATTTCGCCTTGTGCGAATTTGTCGATCCTTCGAAAATCGAGATTCAGCAGATCATCCGTGACGGTATTAATTTAATGATAAAGGAGGCATAAACGATGGGAATGCGTAATTTAATGGATAAGATCAAACCTACCTTCGCCAAAGGCGGCAAGTTGGGTTTCTTGGAGTCAACGTTCGATGCATTCGAAACGTTCCTCTTCGTGCCGAATACTACCACAACCAAAGGTGCTCATATCCGCGACTGCAACGATATGAAACGCACGATGATCGTTGTAGTTATGGCCTTGATGCCCGCCCTGCTGTTTGGATTCTACAACACGGGTTATCAGGTGGGTCTGACGGGCTGGGAGGCTTTCTGGTTCGGATTTTTGAAGGTTCTACCGATCATCGTTGTATCGTATGCGGTAGGTCTGGCTATCGAATTCGGTTTTGCACAGGCTCGCGGCCACGAAGTCAACGAGGGTTTCCTCGTGACGGGTATGCTCATCCCGATGATTATGCCGGTCGATATTCCGTTGTGGATGGTGGCTGTGGCTACGGCGTTTGCCGTTGTCTTCGGCAAGGAGGTCTTCGGCGGTACGGGTATGAACGTCTTCAACCCCGCACTGGTGGCACGCGCCTTCATCTTCTTTGCTTATACACCTTCGATCTCGGGTGCTACGGTTTGGTTCGCACAGCGCGCCGGAGCCGATGCTGTGTCAGGTGCTACGGCACTCGAACAGCTCAGCGTTTCGAATGCAGCGGTGCTTAACCATACGGCCGAAGCGGCATCCATGGGATTCTCGCCACTCGATGCTTTCCTCGGATTCATCCCCGGATGTATCGGTGAAACCTCGACACTGGCCATTCTGATTGGTGCTGCCGTGCTGCTCTTTACGGGTATTGCTTCGTGGCGCACGATGATCTCGGTGTTCATCGGCGGTTTGGCAATGGGTTACCTCTTCCAACTGTTAGGTGTGACAACCTACCCGGCATGGTGGCATCTGATTATCGGCGGATTCGCGTTCGGTGCGGTCTTTATGGCTACCGATCCCGTCACTTCGGCTCAAACCAATACGGGTAAATACATCGTTGGTCTGATGACCGGTGCGCTGGCCGTGATGATTCGTATCGTCAATCCAGCCTACCCAGAGGGTATGATGCTCGCCATCCTCTTCATGAATGCGTTCGCACCGTTGGTTGACTACTATGTAGTCGAAGCCAACATCTCGCGCCGCAACAAACGTGTTAAACTTGTAAAATAGGGGCGATTATGGCAACAAAAAAATTCAAATGTACCGTTTGCGGCTATATCCACGAAGGTAATGCCGCCCCCGAAACGTGCCCCGTCTGCAAAGCTCCTGCTTCGAAATTTGTCGAAGAGAAGCCGGCAAAGAAGGGATTCGATAAAAACAGTAACGCCTATATTATTATCTACTCAACCGTTATGGTCGTAGTTGTGGCTGCGCTGTTGGCAATCGCCGCACTGTCGCTCCAAAAACGTCAGTACGAGAACGAATTGGGCGAAAAGAAGCAGGCAATCCTCGGATCGCTGGCTGCTCAAAACGAAAATTACGACCAATACATCAAAGCATACGTGATTGATGCCGAAGGCAACGTAGTCGAGGGCGATGATGTATTTACGCTGCTCAAAGACCTCAAAGCCTCGTTCGAAGCGGGCAAATACCCTGTTTTCGAGGCGGCAGACGGCAGAATGGTCATTCCGGTGATCGGAACCGGTTTGTGGGGCCCTATCTGGGGTTATGTAGCACTCGATAAGGATATGGATACTGTTGTGGGAGTTATTCTCGACCACAAGGGTGAAACCCCCGGTTTGGGTGCCGAGATCTCGACGGCCAAATATCAGGCTCACTTTGCCGGCAAGAAGATCTTCAAGAACGATGAGTTCGTGTCGATCGTTTTGCGCAAAGGCGGAGCACAGGACAAAGAGCACGAAGTCGATGCGATTTCGGGAGGTACGAAAACTTCGGACGGTGTGTCGGCGATGCTGTATAGCAGCCTTGAACACTACCTGCCGCTGTTGGAGGCCAAACGCAAGGCCGCCGCAGCTCCCGTAGCGGAGCCGGCACAAGCCGAGGTGTCTAACGTTGAAAATGTAGAAAACAATGAGTAAGCAAGAGAAAGAGCCTCTGTTTTCGGCTAAAAACATGAAATATCTGACCGGCCCGTTCTCGGCGAACAATCCGGTCATCGTGCAGATTTTGGGTATCTGCTCGGCATTGGCCGTTACCGTACAGCTCAAACCGGCGATCGTTATGGCATTGTCGGTGACCGTGGTGACGGGATTCTCCAATCTGGTGATGTCGCTGCTGCGTAACGGTGTACCGGCACGTATCCGCATCATCGTACAGTTGGTGGTGATCGCAGCATTGGTAATTCTGGTCGATCAGGTGTTGAAGGCCTATGTCTATGAGGTATCGAAACAGCTATCGGTCTACGTGGGTCTTATCATCACGAACTGTATCGTTATGGGTCGTGTCGAGGCCTTCGCGCTGGGTAACAAACCGTGGCCGGCGTTCCTCGATGGTATCGGTAATGGATTGGGCTATGGTCTGATTCTGGTTGTCGTGGCATTCTTCCGCGAACTGCTCGGTTCGGGCTCGCTGATGGGATACCGCATCATTCCCGAATCGTGGTATGCATCGGAGGGTGGTTGGTACTCCAACTGCGGTTTGATGCTCTTCCCGCCTATGGCACTCATCATCGTGGGCTGCATTATCTGGTTCCACCGCTCACGCAATAAGGATTTACAGGAAAAATAGGAGGTTAGCGTATGGAAACATTAAATATCTTTATCCGGTCGATTTTTGTCGACAATATGGTCTTCGCCTTCTTCTTCGGCATGTGTTCCTACATCGCCGTATCGAAGAGCGTAAAGACGGCAC
>CAYOKU010000057.1:0-16957 GCA_964404645.1 uncultured Alistipes sp. | reverse complement strand
CTGGTACCCCGACCAAAGACTTCAACCGGCTCCAAATCTATACGGGGTGTAGCGCAGTCCGGTTAGCGCGCCAGCTTCGGGAGTTGGAGGTCGCTGGTTCGAATCCAGTCTCCCCGACAAATCAAAAAGAGTTGCAAATCATTGATTTGTAACTCTTTTTGATTTTTGTATATCAGCTATTATATAGTCGTCCCTTAAAATCATGGATCAAGTGCAATATCCGGTGGGACGCCCCAGTTTAAGCAAAAAGTTTTGAGAGTCTAAAAATGAAGAATGGGATGTCCCGAACGCCGCGAAATTGGGCTCTGAACGCCTTAGATTTTGCATTGAAAGATTCTGCGGCGGCGTTTGTTGAACGGGTTTCAAAGTAGTTCGCTATCGTTGCGTAATTGTTCTGCTTTTATTTGCTGAATTTGAGAGCTTAGCATTAAAATGGTTTTTAACAATAGGATGCGCCCCTTGATCCATTCATAGATCAAGGGGCGCATCCTATGTTGAAATCAAATGACTAATTTAGCGAGAATGCAGCCGTAGATCGAATGTCGTCCGATGCGGTGCCGATCATCGCGACAAAATCGCCCTTTTCGGAGACCCACGCCTGTTGGACATCGTCATAATAGTGCAATAGATCGGGGGTAATTTCGAAGGTTATTGTGCGACTCTTGCCCGCTTGAAGCGTGACTTTTTCAAAACCTTTCAGCTCCTTGACCGGACGTGGCAGCGAAGACTCCTTGTCGCTGATATAGAGCTGCACCACCTCGGCTCCCGCTCTGCTGCCGGTGTTGGTTACCTCGACCGTCAGACGGATTTTACCGCCCGTGGAGAGCGACTTGCGATCAAGCTTGGCCTCACCCAATTCGAAGGAGGTATAGCTCAGACCGTGTCCGAAGGCAAAAAGCGGTTTTGTTTTGTGGGCATCGACCCAACGATAACCGACAAACAGCCCCTCGTTGTAACGTACCGTATCGCCACCCGGAAACTCTCCAACGGCATGCGCCCCGACATCTTCCAACTGTGCCGGAAAGGTGAACGGCAGTTTGCCCGATGGGTTTACCGCTCCCAAAAGCACATCGGCCACCGCATGACCCGCCTCCGATCCGCCGAACCACGCCTGCAAGATAGCCGGTGTACGATCGACCCACGGCATGGCCACCGCATTGCCGGAGATAAGTACGACCGCCAACTTCGGGTTGGCGTCAGCCAATGCCGCAATCAGCCGCTCCTGTGCGTAGGGGAGTCCCAATTGGATACGGTCGGCTCCCTCGCAATCCTGCTGGTCGCTTTTGTTCAATCCGCCGATAAAGAGCACCGCATCGGCCTTACGTGCTACGGCGGTTGCATCGGCGATAAGCTGCTCCTCGGAGCGGCTCTCGCTGAGATCCTGCCCCGATTTCACGCCGTTGTAAGCCCCTGTCACATCGCCCACATAACCGCGCTCGTAGAGTATCGTGGCGCGATCACCTGCCGCCTCACGAATCCCCTCCAACGGTGAATATTCGTGGCGAACTTTCAACGATGACGATCCGCCTCCAACGGTCATCATCTTTACGGCATTTTCGCCGATCACGGCAATCGTCTTGCACGTCGCAAGATCAATGGGCAACAGTGCGCCATCGTTCTTCAATAGCACCATTCCTTCGCCAGCGATGCGGCGAGCTGTGGCCAAATGTTCGGGCGAATTGATCGACCCGAAGGGCTTTTCGGTATTCATCGCCGTGCGGAAGATCAGTCGCAGCACGCGCCGCACTTTGTCGTCGAGTGTGGTGAGCGAAGCCTCGCCGCTGCGCAGCATTTCAAGGTATGGATGCGCCAGATAGTAGTTGTCATAGGCGTTCGTTGCTCCCCAATTCAGGCCGTTCGTCCACGAACCGTACTCCATATCGAGCCCGTTTTCGGCCGCTTCGCGGGTGTCGTGGACACCTCCCCAGTCGGAGATCACTACGCCATCGAACTTCCAATCGCGTTTCAGGATGTCGTTGAGCAGGTATTGATTGTGGCAACAGTGTTGCCCCTTGTATTTATTGTAGGCTCCCATGATTGCCCATGCGCCCCCCTCTTCCACGGCAGCTTTGAAGGCCGGCAGGTAGATCTCGTGCAACGCACGATCATCCACCATCACTTCGACATGATCGCGCCGAGTCTCCTGATTGTTGAGCGCATAGTGTTTCACACAAGCAGCCACCCCATTTTGTTGCACTCCCTGTATGTAGGGTACGACCATGCGAGCCGCCAAAAAGGGATCTTCGCCCATATATTCGAAATTGCGACCGTTGAGCGGCGAACGGTAGATATTGACTCCGGGTCCTAAGAGCACATCCTTTTCACGATAGCGCGCCTCTTCGCCGATCGCGCGACCATATTGAGCCGCCATGTCGGGATTCCACGTGGCAGCCAATGCCGTCAGCGCGGGGAAAGCCGTACAAGAATCACTGGTCCAACCGGCCTGATCCCACTCATCCCACAACACCTCCGGACGGATTCCATGCGGGCCATCGGTGCACCACACCTCCGGAATCCCCAACCGAGGAACTCCGGCCGAGGAGAATTTCGACTGTGCATGCAGTACGGTAACTTTCTCTTCGAGGGTCATACGCGACAAAGCGTCTTCGATGCGCTGTTCGATCGGTTGCGATGGATCGAGGTAGAGTGCCGTGTTTGATTTTGAGGTGCTGCCACAAGCGGCAGTAAGAGCCATGCAGGCCACAGAAAGTGTTTTGAGTAGTGTTTTTTTGCTCATTTCGAGTCGCTGATTATGATTTTTTGATTTATAGATCGACCGGATATGCCTACAAAGTTAGCAATTTTTTTGACATATTTTACGATTTACAACCCATTTGTGACACGGTCATATCTTGGCAAAAGGGTGTTTTTCCGATGAATTTATCGACTTCCGCTCTTGGGCTTGCGTTTTTTTTGTATCTTGTGCAACTAAAAACGGACGAAAAACAAAATTGGCCGATGCAAGCGTATGGACAACCGGTTAAAATAGCTCTTCTATGCGGAATACTGCTTCTGGTGTCGATGAGTGCATCGGCACAAACGATGGCAACGGACACCTTATCCGAGCGTTTCGAAAAGAGGTTGTTGCATCGGGTCGGAGTCGATTCTCGCGCCGAATACATCGTCCAAACCAACCCTTTTCTTCGCGGCGCAAACAGCCGGTTGACCCCCATCCGATTTGCATGGGACGCTCATCTCAACTACTCGTTCCGATTCCGTCCGGAGAGTCCGATCGACCGGATCTATGGCGGCGCGTATCAAGGCATCGGTGTGGCCTACTACGCATTGCAAAACAGCACCGAATTAGGAGATCCGATCGCAATCTATCTCCTGCAAGGCGGTCGCATTGCGCGGATCGGCAGTCGATTGACCTTTAATTACGAATGGAATTTCGGCCTCTCGTTCGGATGGCAGCCCTACGACCCTGCGACAAACCAATTCAACCAGATGATCGGGTCGAAAGTGAACGCCTATCTCAATGCCGATTTTTACCTCAGCTATCTCTTTTTAAGGCGTTTCGAATTAACGGCCGGTGTCGCCTTGACCCATTTTTCGAATGGCAATACCAAATTCCCCAATGCGGGTCTAAATATGGTGGGGGCAAAAATCGGTCTTACCTACAACTTCGGGCCGAGCGAACCCCTTCTCCCTCGAAAGCCGTTTCGCATCTTGCGGCCATCGTTCCACCGCCACATGAGCTACGATTTGACCTTTTTCGGCTCGTGGCGGCGATCGGGAATCATGGTGGGCGACAAACAATATGCGGTTCCCAATGCCTTTCCCGTGGCCGGATTCAACGCAGCGGCTATGTATAATTTCGGTTATAAGTTCCGCGCCGGAGTTTCGTTGGACGGTGTGTATGATGGAAGTGCCAATATTTATCTCAAAGATCAGATCGTCCCGATGGGCGGGGCCAATGATTTGGAGTACGATACCCCCTCTTTGGATCGACAAATGGCACTCGGCATATCGGCCCGAGCCGAATTTGTGATGCCCTATTTTACGATCGGAATGGGGTTCGGAGCTAATGTACTCCACAAAGGTGGCGACCTGAAAGCCTTCTATCAGATGTTGACCCTCAAAATCGCCGCCTCACGCCGGATCTATCTACACGTGGGTTATTGTCTTAAAAACTTCGAAACGCCCAACTACCTAATGTTAGGTGTCGGCATGCGGTTTAATGATCGTCGGCAGAGAGGGCTGTGATGATTCATCTGTTAATATATTGCATATCATGGAACTATGATATTCAATTCGATGAATATACGGATGCTTAATAGATTATGGATGAATCTTAAAATTCGAAACAGCTTTTAAGAAAAAGGCCTTTTTTTTAAACTCTCTTCTCGATTTTCTATCGCTCGTTTTTAATTTTTACGTACCTTTGTGCCATGCAGATCACAAAAGCGGAATTTAAGTGCAGCTCACAGCGTATCTCGCAGGTTCCCAAAGACGACCTGCCCGATATTGCTTTTATCGGGCGTAGCAATGTGGGTAAATCGTCACTCATCAATATGCTGACGGGTCGTCAAGGGTTGGCCAAGGTATCGGGGACTCCGGGTAAAACACGGCTTATCAACCATTTCCAGATCAATCACGACTGGTATTTGGTCGATCTGCCGGGTTATGGCTATGCACGTACCTCGAAGGTCGAGCGAGGTGAGTTTTCGAAGCTTATCACCGATTATGTGCTCAAATGCGAAAAGATGCACTTCCTCTTTGTGTTGCTCGATATTCGGCTTGAACCGCAAAAAATTGATCTGCGATTTATCGAGATGCTGGGTGAAAACGGAATCCCATTCGGACTGATTTTTACCAAAGCCGATAAGGTGTCGAAGGCGCAGCAGCAGCGCAACGTGGCCAATTATTGCAAAACGCTCTCCGAGCAGTGGGAAGAGTTGCCGCCGATGTTGGTCAGCTCTTCTGAGAAAGCCACAGGACGGGATGAAATTCTCACATGGATCGACCAATGTCTTGAAAAATAGAAAATGATTATCAAATGTTGAAAAAAGGTTGCGAGTAGTAGCCTTTTTTTCATAGTATTGTCCTATATTTGCACCATCAAAATTCCACGCATCTTATGGCTATCCACAAAATCAAGATTTTTTCCGGACGCGGTTCGGAATACCTCGCCGAGAAGATTGCCGCAAGTTTCGGCACTACGCTCGGACAAGCAGAGGTACTGCGTTTCAGCGACGGCGAATTCCAACCTTGCTACAATGAGTCGATCCGCGGTTGCACGGTCTTCATCATTCAATCGACCTTTCCGCCCTCGGACAACCTTATGGAGTTGCTGATGATGATCGATGCGGCGCGTCGCGCATCGGCATATCAGGTAGTGGCTGTGATGCCATACTTCGGTTGGGCACGCCAAGACCGTAAAGACCGTCCGCGTGTGCCGATCGGTGCAAAACTGGTGGCCAACATGCTTATGGCAGCCGGTGTTGACCGTATCATGACTATGGATCTGCATGCCGACCAAATTCAGGGATTTTTTGATGTTCCGGTCGATGCGCTCTACGCCAGCGGTATCTTTGTACCTTATATTAAGAGCCTCAATATTGCCGATCTCTCAATCGCCGCTCCCGATATGGGCGGAGCCAAGCGAGCCAATACCTATGCCAAACACCTCGGTACGCCGATCATTATTTCGCATAAGGAGCGCGCCAAGGCCAACGTTGTCGGTAAGATGACGGCAATCGGTGATGTCGAAGGACGTAACGTGCTGATTGTAGATGATATGATTGATACGGCCGGTACGATCTGTATGGCTGCTGATATGCTTATGGCGCGTGGCGCGACGAGTGTTCGTGCCGCGATTACTCACCCTGTCTTGTCAGGACCTGCCTATGAGCGAATCAACCAGAGCGCCTTGCAAGAGGTAATCGTAACCGACACGATTCCGCTCAATCCCGATAAGGATCTGCGTAAATTTACGGTGCTGTCGGTGGCGGATCTTTTTGCCGATGTGATTGAGCGCGTTCACAACTACAAAGAAATTTCGTCGATCTTCTTCAAATAGCCGATTCGATGGCAATCCGATAAAAACCACGACTCATTGCGGGTCGTGGTTTTTTCTTGTGGAAATGATCTAATAGAATCTAGGACCTATATGACGGATCGTATCGGGAAACGTTATTTTGTTGAAAAAAGATAGATTGAGCCAACATTAAAAAGCGTTCTCGATTATAGGAATTCAGTAAAATATTGCGGTTGTGTTCTTTCTCGGCCGGAGTTAATGGCGTGTCGAGTTGTTGTTGGGTAATGGTTTCAAGTTTATAGACGATCAACCCTTTGCTTACTGCCCATGTATAGACTGGATTGCGAGCTGCAATAAAAACGCGAGCCCCCAGATACAACGCAATGATGATATTGCCGATTGCCTCTTGACGCCATGCTCCATAGATAGCTACCGAAGCTCGTTGCATCCACTCGTTATAGGTTGCCAAAGGTAAAAAATCGGTAAGCGGACAAAATTGCTCTCCGAACTGCAATACACCCTCCCTTAGGACACTTTTTCGATAATCGGACGTTCCATTATAACTCAATGGGACAACAATACGGCGACTACCTAAATCGAGAGCCGATAGGTAGCGGAATGCGTATGCGTGGTTGTTCGTTAACGAATTGGAATTTCCAACCAAAATATCTTGTCCGGAGACAGTCGCTTGGAGTAGTTCTGGGCCTAAAATTTCGTCTATGGGATAATAGAAAAATTTTTTATGCGGAATCTGTCCAATTTGTGGGTAATAATCAACAAATTGGTCATAATCATTATCCGTGATATCTGTTACCAAATAGTTGATCCGTTGGCAGACAAATCGAACGATTCGTTCGGCTTGCCATCTTTTTTTCCATTGTGAAAGAGTGCGGACAATGGCATTTGCATGTTTGATTCGTTTGCCATTTTCGGGACTGAATAGTTCGAATCCCTTCGGCGCGAGCAATGTATTGTAGAGGTCGGCCCCCCATATAATCCAATATGCAGGGATGGACTCTTCGATGGAGTATTTCAAAAAACGAATTTTAGCTCGACACATTCCGTGAACTACGATTGCGGAAAAAACGAGACCTCGCCGTCTCACCGAAAAATCGGCAGCATCGCACGCCATCGGGTAAGCTCCGCTTTGTAGCACCTCTCCGCCACGGTTCGCAAAGACTACGAAGAGATTCTGTCCAGGTGCGGCAGCCTCGAAGAGTTGGATGGTGCGGCCGATGATCTTTTCATCGTTGACCAAATGGAGTACCATACGTTTAGCAGCTATAAAATTCGAGAAGAGCATCCGCGATCGAATCAACCTGCTCATCAGTTAGATCACAAAAGAGGGGTAACCGTAAAAGAGACTCCGTGTATCGGTCTGCGTTCGGGAGATGCGCCGGAGGGGTGTTCGGAACTTGATGTTGCATATAGGAGCTTCGGTGTAGACTTTGGTAGTGGAATGTGGCACTGATTCCGTGCTGTTTGAGAAATTCAGTCAAACTTTGACGCTCTTCCTGCGATCGACATACGAGATAAAATATATGACCGTTGACCGTGGCATAATCGGGAAGAACCGGCAAAATGCCAATTTCTTTGAGGGTATGCAGTCGCTCTAAATAGCGATGCCAGATCGCTTTTCGCCGCGATTGTATCTGGTCGAAATGGGTTAATTGTCCCCACAAAAATGCAGCTACATAATCGGCCGGTAGGAACGAAGATCCGGTATCGACCCAGCCGTATTTATCTACTTTTCCACGGAAAAATTCGGCGCGATTTGTCCCTTTTTCCCAAAGAATTTCGGCGCGAGATATGAATCTACTGTCATTTATGACCAAAAGTCCCCCTTCGCCACATTGGATATTTTTGGTTTCGTGAAACGAAAAAGCGGAGAGGTGGCCGATTGTTCCCAGAGGCCGACCTTTGTAAAAACTGTCTACTGCCTGTGCAGCATCTTCGATTACGATAAGTCCATGTTTGTCTGAAAGTTGCATGAGCGCATCCATATCGCATGCAACGCCGGCATAGTGCATGGCAACGATTGCTTTCGTGCGAGGCGTAATGAGCGAGGCAACATGCATGACATCCATATCTGGTTGATCGGCCCGACTGTCGGCAAAGACGAGCCGGGCTCCTTGGCGCACGAATGCGAGGGCGGTAGAGGTAAAGGTATAGGAGGGCAAAATTACCTCATCGCCAGTATGTATGTCGGCTAGCATGGCGCACATTTCGAGCGCATCGGTACACGATGCAGTCAGTAGACATTTGGGAGAGCCGAGTTTTTTCTCGAAAAAGTGCTGGCATTGGCGCGTATAGGGTCCATCGCCGCAAAGGTGGTCTTGTGCTCTTATACATGTCTGAACGTATAAAAGCTCCTCTCCCGATAGAAAAGGTTTATTGTACGGAATCATGGGCAGAACGAGTTGGGTTTTCGCTCGCAAAGGTAGAAATAATTCCGTGATCTAATACCTACTATCCGATTATTTCAGCGGACTGTCCGGTTCTTTCGACATGACTAAATAGAACATTCGGTCAAGAAATGCCGGTGCGAATTTTTTGACAAAATGGGTGGCTCGTCCTTCTATCTCCATAAGGCATAGCCGTTTGCGTTTTAGAATTCCGCGTTCAACGATGTGTGCAACCTCTGCGGCTGTCATCATCTTCGCTTCGTTGCGCGGTGTTTCTCCCTGCTGTGATCCATCGGCCGTGAGAGCCGAGAAACGAACGTTCGATGCGGTGAATCCCGGGCAGGCGATCATAACGTGTACCCCCTTTTTTAGATTTTCGATACGCAGTGTTTCCAGAAATCCCGTCATAGCGTATTTCGAAGCCGAATAACCGGTGCGACCCGGTAATCCGTGGAGTCCGGCTACCGAGGAGATGCCTACGATGGAACCATGTGCTTGTTGGATGTAGGGTAGTGCATATTTGCAGCAATTGACCGTACCCCAGAAATTGACATCCATCAATCGGTGCAGCACATCGAGTTCTACCTCATCGAAAATGGCACGCATCGAGATGCCTGCGTTGCAGATCAGAATGTCGATTCCCCCGAACTCGCGGAGGGCGGTGTCGATCAGTTTCTGGCAATCGTGAGGTTGTGTTACGTCCATCGCGCAGAGGGCTGCCTTTCCCCCTTTTGCTCGGATTTCGGCAACGATCTGTTCTAATTTTTCCGCGCTGCGGGCACCGAGTACTACTCGTGCTCCTACGGCTGCGTATTCGCGTGCCATTGCTTCGCCGATACCCGATGATGCTCCGGTAATTACAACTGTTTTTCCTTGTAACGATTTCATAGATTGATTTTTTACTTTTATGCCGGAATTTCGACCTCCAACCGGTCGTAAGCCAGATGTACGTGGGGTGGTAAACTCGGATCGGTCTGCGCATGCACCCCGATATGGTGCGACATATGGGTCAGGTACGCCTCGCGCGGAGCGACCTGCGCAATGAGGGTAAGAGCCTCCGCAACGTTGAAATGCGAATCGTGCCGTTCGAATCGCAACGCATTCACTACAAGTGTATCCACCCCCTTCAACTTCTCGATCTCGGAATCTTCGATCGACTTGAAATCGGTCAGATAGGCCAACTTCCCGATCCGATAACCCGTCACGGCAAAACGATCGGAGTGGTGGCCGCAGATGGGGATGATCTCCACGCCCTTTACTGTAAAAGGATGCTTTACGTCGATGGCGTGTAGCTCGATTTCGGGGACACCGCGGTATTTGTCGCGGGCGAATGCATAGTCGAAATCTTTGCGTACACACGCGAGTGTGTGTGGGGTGGCATAGATATCTATGGGGTGGATGGTGGGGTAATCGACAAAGTTGAAGGCCCGCACGTCGTCAAGTCCGCCGATGTGATCTTTGTGCTCGTGGGTCAGCAGAATGGCATCTATGTGTCGCACACCGGCACGAAGCATCTGATACCGGAAATCGGGTCCGGCATCAATGATGATTTGTGTGTCGCCTACGCCGATCGCTGCCGAGGTGCGCAACCGCCTGTCGCGCGGATCGACCGAATGGCATACCGCACATTGGCATCCGATTACGGGTACGCCTTGCGAGGTTCCTGTCCCCAAAAAAGTGAGTTTCATCGAACAAATGTACGAAAAAAAACGGCTCGGCGAATCCCGCAGTTTCAAATTCGAGGCTGTATCATATTCGTTTCCCCGATAAATTCGTGGTTCTGCATATTTTTTGTATTTTTGCAGACATTTGCTCCGTGCGGAGCAAAGGGCAAACAGAAAAAATCGAACATGAAAAAATTACTACTGCTGACATGGTTTGCGTGTGGAGTGTGGAGTGCCGTTGCGCAGGATAGACCCGCAAAACAGCTTAAATTTCCAACCGATATTATGCTCGCCGATTCGCTCGATTTGGCCGATGAGTTGCTTGATCAGTTGCGCAATATGCCCAATATTGAGATCGGTAATGGCATCACGTTCCGTCCCAAGAGCGAGTGGTGCTCGATGACGTTGCGGTTTCGCATGCAAAATCTGTTGGCACTTTCGTTCGATGACGACTTCTCGCTTACCAAGACCGAGGCACGGGTCAAACGGTTGCGGTTGCGCTTTGACGGCTTTCTCTATTCGCCGAAACTGGTCTATTCGATCCAGCTGGGCTTTACGGCTTACGATGCCGAACCGTTGCCGGACGGCGATATGAATATTGTGCGCGATGCGATTGTCTATTATGTGCCCAATGCCACTTGGAACATCGGATTCGGTCAGACTAAAATCAAAGCCAACCGAGCGCGAATCAACTCATCGAGTGCCTTGCAATTTGTCGATCGCAGCATTGTCAACAGTCAATTCAATCTCGATCGCGATTTTGGTTTCTTCGGCGAGTATAACATGCGTCAGGGCAAGGGGTTCAACCTCTCGTTCAAAGGGTCGGTTACGTTGGGAGAGGGTCGCAATTGGGGTAGCTCTTCAAATGGCGGTTTGGCCTATACGGGGCGTTTGGAGTTGTATCCCTTGGGGCGATTCAAATCGAAAGGTGATGTGATTGAGGGCGATTTTGTACGGGAAGAGCAGGTGCGTATTTTGTTGGCAGGAGCCTACTCGTTTAACCACAAGGCTACGCGGTTGGGGGGGCAGCGCGATGCGTTGATGCCCGATGATGCAACACGTAACCTCGGAGCTTATTTTGCCGATTTTGTCCTCAAATACCGCGGATTTGCTTTCTGTACCGATTTTATGGGGCGTTCGTGTGATCGTCCGACTTTTGGGGCTGACTCTCCGGCTTTTGTGTTTAGCGGCTGCGGTGTGAATGTGCAGACCAGTTATCTCTTTAAAAATAAATGGGAGTTGGCGTTGCGCAACTCGACCTTGATGCCCGAACGCAAGATCCAGTCATATGCCGGATACGAACAGCGGAACCAGACCACCCTCGGTATCACTCGCTATATCATCGGCCATAACCTCAAAGTGCAGGCCGATGTGTCCTATAATGATCTTCGAAAAGCGGTAAATCCTCATTACAATCGTTGGGAGATTCGTTTCCAGTTGGAGTTGGGGTTGTAAAAAAAAGCAGGATGAATCCTGCCTCTTCATGAAAAGGAATCGAGCTATGCAATCTCCGAACAGAGGAGTGGCATAACTCGATTCCTATTTTTTTACTTTTTTTACAAGCACCACCCTTGTGTCCAGTCTTTGCCGTTCTCTACGGCTCCTTTGTAGGCTGCTGCGGTGAAGAACGTGTCGGAGAGCGTTTTACCGTTCGATACCGTGCCGATGTATTTGTTGGTGAGAGTGTTGTTGTAGTTGGTGCTATTGCTTGTGACGGTTGTAAAGTCCGTATTGGTGTAGATGTTCTGTTTGGAGGAGAGGGGCGAGCTCATGGTGATGTATGCCAGTACGGAAGGCGATGAAGCCCGTTTGAGAGCATTCTCTGTTTCGTCCGTTTCCACCGTGATGCAGTTCGTTTTGCCGGTGATGATGGCGTTGTAGAGTTCAACCTCGGTTCCGGCGCGTAAACGCACACCGCGAGCCTGTGTTGTTGAGCTGTTACCTACGAGGGTGACATTGGCCAATGTGGGACGTGCGATGGGTGTTGCACTGAAATTTTTGCCGTTGTTGTCGCACTCCATCAGACAGTCACAATCGTAGCCCAATGTGCTCTGGGGCGTTTGATAGGCTACCAAAAATTGACCTTTGCCGTTCCAGCCTTCGGTCCAGTCGAACGAGTCGTCCGAGCAGTCGGTTGCTACGAGGTGCTTGATGTTGACCGATCCGCCGAAGAATTCGAATCCATCGTCCGAACCTCGGTAGGCCTGCAAATACTCTACCGTTGTGCCGTTGCCGACTCCGTAGAACGAAACGCCGTTGGCTTCGTGCTCCTCATCAAGGGCAAAACCCGTGTATTCCAATCGGATATATTTTAAAATACCTGAATTGTCGGCATCGTTGGTGCCACCATAGGGGGCGTTGCCGATCTCGGATAGTACGCCTGTTCCGGCATTGGTGTGAGCATATCCGCAGATGTGGATGCCACCCCACGCACCGGCGCGTTTGAGCTCTCCGGTCATGATGATCGGATGCTGTGCCGTACCCACGGCATTGATTTTGGCTCCCTGCTCGATCAAGATGTAATCGGGCAACTCGTCATCTATTGCGGTAATTGTTACTCCCTCTTCGATGTAGAGTGTTGCACCTGCTTTGACGTGAACGCCACCCGAAATTTTGAATTTGCCACCCGCGCTGAGCCGGATATCGTGTGTGATATTCCCTGTAAGGGTCGATCCGTCGGTGATTTCACCACCGGGTGTCGGGTCGATGTCGTTGTCACTCTCGTTGCACGCCGTTGCACAAACCAACGCAGTCATCGTCAACACGGCTGCCAATTTTTGATACATTTTCATAGTTGAATGATTTTATAAAACTAAGGTTAAAATTTCAAATTAAGACCCAGCTCGAACCCGATGCCGCGTTTGTAACGCTCCACTTCGACCGTTTTGCCCGATTGGGGGATCTCCTGTTCGAAGACCTCGGCACGGTTGAGTAGATCGTGTAGTTGGGCTTTTAGCTCCAATTTGCGATTGAAGCGGTAGGCGGCAACGAAGTCGAGTGTGTGTACGGCTCGTTGTTTGATGTCGCCCAGTCCGGAGATACCTACGGCGTGGATGCGCTCCCCTTGTAGGTTGTAGAGCAGCGAGAGCGAGAGTTGTCGTTCGTATGCGAAACGAGGCGTCCACGTGATGTCGGCATTGCCCAGATAGGGCGATGCACCTTGCAACGCGCGCTCTTTGTTGGTGTATGCTCCCCCTTCGGGCAGCTTGACATTGGTGAACATATACGAGCCGTTGATGCCTACGCGCAGCTCCTGTGTCAGGGCTTTGCGGAATTCGATCTCTACGCCGGCGGCCAATCCGTGGTCGGCATTGCGGAATGTATGCACGGCTGCCCCTCCGGCCAACATTTGCACCCGTTCGATCGGAGAATCGAGGTATTTCCCATAACCGGTCACGGAGAACATGTCGCCGCGGCTGTTGAGAAACTCGTAGCGCAAATCCACGTTGTAGTTATAGCCGTTGAGCAACGCCTCGTTACCGCGGATTTGTGCTGCACCGTAGGACTCTTGGTAGAGAAACGGGGCCATCTCGATGAATGACGGACGAGTGACGGTGCGTGACAGAGCCCAGCGTATCTGATGCTGTGTTGCGATGCGATAGCGCAGATTGATTGCCGGAAAAAGATCCTGTTTTTTCAGATCGCGGCGCATGCGAATACTTTGGTCGTTGTAGTACTCCACCCATTGGTTGGACTGTTCGTAACGTACTCCTATATTGATCAGAAGTCGCTCCGAAGGCTCCAAATCGGCCGAAATGTAACCGGCAACAATCTCATTACCGGCCTCGTAACTGTCTTTGGGTTGCTTGTGGCGGTTGATCGTCAGCGAACCGTTCGCAACGTTGCCGAAGTTGAGGTAGTCGTTCGTGTCGTATATACTTTCGATCTGGGGCGACAATGCCGCGAGATCGTAGTAAAAGCGTGTTGCTGCGTAGTCGCGGTTTTTATCTTTATATGCGGCTCCGAGTGTGAGCTTGTAGCGATCCGAGATGCGGTATTCTGTGGCCAGATGTGCATTCCATTCATACTCCGACAGATTGCCGAAGTAGCGCATCGTCTCCTGCTGGTTGAGTTTGAAGAGCGAGAGCGTATTGTCGCTGTTTTTGAGAAACATGACTTGTCGGCGGTCGGGTTCATCGGATGCCGTATCGGTGTAGGCTCCGTTCCAACGCAGTTGCCAACGTTGCCCCAGATGATGTATTCCGTTGAATTGGTGGGTCATCAGCGAGTAGATGTGCATCACATCGTTACTGCCGATTAGGTGGTGATCCTCCTGATCGAAGCCCTCGCGTCTCATATATGTATCTACGGCATTGCGGGCATAGAAGAAGGTATATCCAATGCGATCTTCCGTGCGCAGGGTGATTCCGACACTGGCCAAAGCCGCGATTTTCAGTTCGCTGGCATAGCTGTCGTATGTATATTGATCGGTGGTTGTGCCACTTGCTTCGAGAAGTCGGAATTCAGCATTGCGCATGGTTTGATAGTCGTTGCCAATACCTCCGGCGGTCAAGAGATTGAGTGTTTGACGGCCGATTTTCCAATGGCGGCTCCATGCGGCATTACCACCGAATGCTGGGAGTGCTTTGCGTTTGGTTACCGAAAAATCGGTGTCGAAGATATTTTTAGTCTTCACATAGTCGCGAAAATCCGGGAGCGAGCACTCCATGGCGTGAGCGTCTGCCTGCGGCCGTGAGAATAGTGATTGGTGATCCATGCGGTAGAAATCACGACCGATTGTGTTGGTGTGTCCTTTAAGGCTTACCCCGATCGAAAACAACTCATCGCCCGTCTGCTCTTTGGTGCTGATGTCGATGTGAGCCCCCGAATAATCGGCAAATGAGGTGGCGTTGAATACCTTGCTGACCGTAACGTTCTTGACGGTCGATGCCGGAAATATATCCAGCGGAATGAGCTTATTATCGGGGTTTGGCGATGCGATGGGTTGCCCGTTGAGGGTGGTGATGCTGTATCGGTCGCCCAATCCGCGGACGATGATCTGTCCGGCCGATGCGACCGACATGCCGGTCATCTTTTTGACCCCCTCTTCGACATTTGAGATCCCTTTGAGCGACATCTCTTTTGCACCCATGTTCTCGATTGCCACGTTCGAGGCGATACGCTCGTTTTGCAGACTGCGTTCTGATTCGAGATTTTTTCGGGCGGTGACGGTTACCGATGAGATCAACTGTTGTTCGGCTTCCAATTCAATGAGCAACTCTTCGTGTTGGAGCGAGGGGTCGATTTCAATCTGACGGCTGACGTATGAGATATAGGAGATGGTTAAGTGTTGTTTTCCGGAGCGTAGGTCGATTTCAAAGAGCCCCGAAGCATCGGTTGTTGTTCCGTGGGAGGATTCGTTGACGATAACGGTGGCTCCGATCAGCGGTTCGCGGTTTGTTTTGTCAATGATTTTTCCTTTGATTGTGGCGGCTTGAATTTGAATAGCTGTTGCGATCAGAACGATCGCTGTCATGTAGAGCTTTACTTTCACGTGTACTTTATTAGTGTTTTTACATCCGCAAAAGTACAGGCAGCATGTTACAATAAGAATTCATCATTGCGAATTCCAGATGACGAACTTGTTACTCTTTTGTAGCAGGCGGATTGACCGTGAACCAGACAACGCCCCCTCATCTTCGTCCGATAGCCGTGCATAGCCGCTTATGATCGTTGATCGAAGATAAGGGGGCGTATATGATTTTCTCTGTTTCTAATAATAACGGCTTTCGGTAGATCCGGCCTGAACGGGGTAGATCAGCACGGTGTTGTAGGCACTAAACTGCTGTTCGATCATCGCCGGAATGCGGCTCATCGAGGGGTGGTAAGAGAGTCGGTCGCGGCGGCTCATGACAATCCATAGGCAGTCATCCGTGCGCAGGTCATGTCCAATTGACGACAGCTCCTCCCAGCGGTTGAATACAACATATCCGATACGAGCCGAGCGTTTGCGCATCGCTGCACGGAGATATTCGGTGGTGGCGGCCGATGCGAAGATGATGATTTTCGTTCCCGAATTATCCGCCAGATTACGGATACGTGCTACCCAATGTTGGAATCCGGCCTCCTTTTCGGCTTGTTCGGGAACGACGATCAAGTGGCGTTTGACGGTGGTTAATGGTTGCACGGCCCGGTAAAAGAAGGTGGTGATATTGCTTTGCCCCAGCACATCGGTGGCCATGCGCCCTAACCACGGAACACCCGTGCCCGGCAGCCGTCCGAAGTGTACATGCATCACCAGATCGGTGATCGAACGCTCGCGGATGACACTTACGATCGCGTTGACGATATTCACATCGTAGCGTAACATCGGTTGCAGATAGATTCCGCCCGCTGCGGCAGCCGATGCAGCCGCATCGAGTATCTTTCCGGCTCGTTTTTCAACGCCGGGGTCTTCGACACGATTGTCCACCGCATGCAGCGCATATAATCCATTGGGCTTTCGGGCTTTACGAAGCATCATACTGAGGCTGACCAGCTCCTCAGCAGTCTGCTCTTCGGCTACTGGGATTAATAGGTGGTCATCGTCCCGATTTGAGGTGGCTTCATTTTTGTCGGATACATTGCTCAGAGCGATGTTGTGGGCTCCGCGTTGGGTGGCAAAGGTGGATATGGTGCAGGTGGCCAAAATCATCAGAATCGTGCCGTTCAGTACGTTTTCGTTGAGCAGGCGAATTGGCTCACCATCGGGTGTTTGCCCCAAAATCACATTGTAACCCACCATGACGGCAGCCAATGTGGCGGCAACATGCGCGCTGCTGAGTCCGAAGATGACGGTTCGCTGGTCGCGTGTCAGACGGAATGTTTTTTGCGTGAGGTAGGCTGCGGCGAACTTTGCGGCGGTAATCAGTACGATCATCACCATAGCGACCTCGATACTGTGCCAATCGCGGTAGAAGGCGCGGTAG
>CAYOKU010000056.1:0-17480 GCA_964404645.1 uncultured Alistipes sp. | reverse complement strand
CCCATTTATGACGATGCCGCTAATATTATTCAGGCACAGCTACTCTTTTTGGAGTCGGCCGACCCCGAAAAGGATATTCAGATCTATATCAACTCCCCCGGTGGATCGGTTTCGGCCGGACTGGGTATTTACGACACGATGCAGTTGGTCAACTCCGATGTGGCAACAATCTGTACGGGATTGGCAGCCTCGATGGCCGCTGTCTTGCTGACGGCCGGAGCCAAGGGCAAGCGTTCGGCGTTACCTCACTCGCGAGTGATGATCCACCAACCGTTGGGTGGTGCGCAGGGACAAGCCTCCGACATCGAGATTACCGCACGGGAGATCATCAAGACCAAACGTGAGCTATACGAGATCTTGTCGGATCATTCGGGAGTTGCTATCAAGAAGATCGAGAAGGATGCCGATCGCGATTATTGGCTTACGGCGCGAGAGGCCAAAGAGTATGGCCTGATCGATGAAGTACTAACCAAACGTCAAAAATAGAGATGGCGCAAAATAAGAATACCAATAAGAACGGCACGGATTGTTGCTCGTTCTGCGGTGCCAAGCGTTCCGATGTCGAGATCATGTTTCAGGGATCGGACGGCGCGAATATATGCAATAAATGTATCGAAAGCGGTTATAAGATCATTGTCGAAAACGATATCGCTATTGCCGAGCCGGGTCGTAAAAAAACAACGTCGCTTAAACTCGAAGAGTTGCTCAAACCGGCTCAGATCAAGGAGTTTCTCGATCAGTATGTCATTGGGCAGGATCCGGCAAAACGCTACCTGTCGGTGGCGGTTTACAACCATTACAAACGTCTTCTGTATGCTCCCAAAGCCGATGAAATCGAGATCGACAAATCGAATATTCTGTTGGTAGGCCCGACCGGAACCGGAAAGACATTGGTTGCGCGCACGATTGCCAAATTGCTCAAAGTCCCCTTTACGATTGTCGATGCAACGGTTTTGACCGAGGCTGGTTATGTCGGTGAGGATGTCGAGAGTATCCTCTCCCGATTGTTGCAGGTGGCTGACTATAATGTCGAGCAGGCCGAGCGCGGGATTGTCTTTATTGACGAGATCGACAAGATTGCGCGCAAAGGTGACAACCCCTCAATCACGCGCGATGTGTCGGGTGAAGGGGTACAGCAGGCTCTGCTGAAAATTTTGGAAGGAACGGTGGTCAACGTGCCGCCGCAGGGTGGTCGCAAACACCCCGAACAGAAATTCATACAGGTAGATACGCGGAACATCCTCTTCATCTGTGGCGGAGCTTTCGATGGTATTGAGAAGAAGATTGCTCAGCGACTCAATACCCGCGCCATGGGCTACGGACGACTCAATGCCGACCCCATAGATCGTGGAAACTTGATGCAATATGTCACTCCGCAAGACATCAAGACCTTTGGCCTGATTCCCGAATTGGTGGGACGTTTGCCGGTGTTGACCTACATGCAGCCACTCTCGAAGGAGGCATTGCGTTCGATCCTCACGGAGCCTAAAAATGCGATTGTCAAGCAGTATCAGCGGTTGTTCGAGATGGATAACGTGAAGTTGACCTTTGATAAAGAGGTGTTGGATTACATTGTCGATAAGGCGGTTGAGTTTAAACTTGGTGCACGCGGTCTGCGTTCGATCTGCGAGGCGATCATGATCGACACGATGTTCGATATTCCATCGAGTGACACTAAAAAGTTTGTTGTCACGCTGCCTTATGCAAAGCAAAAGGTTGAAAAAGCAAATATTTTAGAACTAAAACAGGTGGTTTAGTTTCTTTTCTTGTATCTTTGTGTCGAAAAAGAACTACTATAAAATAATGAATATGTCTATTACAAACTCCAAACTTACACGAGTAGCCGACAATATCCGCATATTGTCGGCCGCGATGGTTGAGAAGGCAAAGTCTGGACACCCGGGAGGTGCTATGGGCGGAGCCGATTTTATCACGGTGCTCTTCACCGAATTTTTGCGTTACGATCCCGATAAGATGGATTACCCCTACCGCGATCGTTTCTTCCTCGATCCTGGACACATGTCGCCGATGCTCTATGCTACGCTTTCGTTGGCGGGACACTATACGATAGAGGATCTCAAATCGTTGCGTCAGTGGGGGAGTGTTACCCCCGGACACCCCGAAGTGGATGTGATGCGCGGTGTGGAGAATACCTCCGGCCCGCTTGGCCAAGGCCATGCAATGGCGTTGGGTGCAGCGATTGCCGAACGCTTCATGGTGGCACGTTTCGGCGAGTGGATGGCGCACAAGACCTATGCCTATATCTCGGACGGAGCGGTTGAGGAGGAGATCTCGCAGGGTGTCGGTCGGATTGCCGGCCACCTTGGGTTGAGCAATCTGGTGATGTACTACGACTCGAACAATATCCAGCTCTCGACCAAAGTCGATGAGGTGGATACCGAGAATGTGGCGATGAAATACGAAGCGTGGGGCTGGAATGTGCTCTCGATCGACGGTCACAATATCAACGAGATTCGGGAGGCTTTGGTGGCTGCTGAGAGCGAGACTGAGCGTCCTACGCTGATTATTGGTCGTACAATCATGGGCAAAGGGGCTGTGGCAGCCGATGGCGCGAGCTTCGAAGACAAGGTGTCGACTCACGGCCAACCGTTGACAGCCGCCGGAGCTGATTTTGCGGCTACGGTTCGCAATCTGGGCGGAGATGTCGAAGAGCCGTTTGCGGTCTTTACGGAGAGCCGCGAAGCGTTCGATGCGCGCCGCGAGGAGTTGCGCGAATGGGCTGTCGAAGCGGCCAAAATCGAGCAAGCATGGCGTGCCGAACACAAGGATCTGGCGCGTAAACTCGACCAGTTCTTGTCGGGGAAATTGCCTGAAATCGACTATAAGGCGATCGAATTAAAGGCCGATGGGGCTACCCGTGCGGCTTCGGCTACGGCGTTGGGGATTTATGCCGAGAAGATCGAGAATATGATCGTAGCATCGGCTGACCTCTCGAATTCGGACAAAACCGATGGTTTCCTGAAAAAGACAAAAGCATTTACGAAGGGTGATTTTACCGGTAAGTTCTTTCAAGCCGGTGTGTCGGAGTTGACGATGGCCTGCGTAGCTAACGGTATGGCGTTGCATGGAGGTGTGATTCCGGCTTGCGGAACCTTCTTTGTCTTCTCGGATTATATGAAACCTGCGGTGCGTCTGTCGGCATTGATGCGCCTGCACGTGATCTATATCTGGACACACGATTCGTTCCGCGTGGGCGAGGATGGCCCGACGCATCAGCCGATTGAGCACGAAGCGCAGATTCGTTTGATGGAGCATTTGAAGAATCACCACGACGAACGTTCGATGGTGGTGTTGCGTCCGGCCGATGGTGAGGAGACGCTTATGGCGTGGAAGTTGGCCGTCGAAGAGCACCGCCCCGTGGCTTTGGTGCTGTCGCGCCAGAACATTAAGAATCTGCCGACCTTGGGGCAGAGTCGCCGTGAGGAGGCTGCACAGGTGGCCAAAGGCGGCTATGTGGTGGTGGATGCCGCCAAACCGGCTGCGGTGCTGGTAGCAACGGGTTCGGAGGTCGCTACGTTGGTCGAAGGAGCCGAGTTGCTGGCCAAAGAGGGCATCGCTGTGCGTGTGGTTAATGTGCCGAGCGAAGGGTTGTTCCGCGATCAGCCCAAATCCTACCAACAGAGTGTGCTGCCTGCGGGCGTTGTACGATATGGCCTTACTTCGGGTCTTCCGATCAACTTGCAGGGATTGGTGGGAGAAAACGGGATGATTCACGGATTGGATCACTTCGGCTATTCGGCTCCCTATACGGTGCTTGATGAAAAGTTTGGCTACAACGGCGCAACGGTAGCAGCCGAAGTAAAGAAGATGCTTGGTAAGTAAAAATCGGTGCTCTATTTTAAAAGATCCTGCCTAACGAATGATTAGACAGGATCTTTTTTTGTGTGTCGGAAAAACGGCATTCGATCAACAGAGCCGATTTGCGATCTTTGCTTCATTTGGTTTATCGGGTGAAGTTCAGGTCGAAGCTGACTTTGAGCATGAGAATTGTCTGGTTGCGATGCGTTGTGAAGATCTGGTGTATGGCCGGCTGGATCGTTACGAAGTCATGGGTAAATGAGTAGGTTAGTTCCAAGGCGGTTTCATCTCCTTCATCGTGCCAAGTGCGATTTACCAAAGCTCCTAAATAGTCTTCACGACCGAATAGACCACGCCATACCGCACCTCCGCCCAGATATGCATCGCATTTGCAATGGGGCGATGCGCCGGCCTGAGCAACCAGAGCCAGAGTGCGGGATGAGGCGGTGCGAAAAAGCGGTTGCTCCATCAGTGTCCAGAAACTCCAATTATGTACTTTGGCTCCATCTTCAACCTCCGGAACATAGCCGTAGACCATGCCGAGGTGGTAATTTCCGGCGTAATTGTTCAGATCTTCACCTGTGAAACTGATCTCGCTGATGTTGAGGATTCCATCGCGCGAGGGTCGGAAACGAAATCGTTCGTCCCAACCCGCTCCGGCAACTCCGTTGTAGAGCGAATTTTTCAGTCGTAGTTCGCTCAAAATATTCCAGTCTACATGCAGACACATCGCCGAGAGCGGTGAATCGGAGAGCGGGTAATCGTGCGAGATGATTGGCAGAAGACCGTTTGTGGAGCCGGTGAAGATCGAGTTCCACGGTGAGGTGAAGTAGTCGTTGTTGACGTTGCGTACCCCTAAAAATAGCTCCACGGGGCCAATCCGTTGTGTGATACCGAAAAGAAAGAGCGAGAGCGGCACACTCTCATCCTCGATGGCCGAGAAGATGTTCAGATCGTCGGCGATTCCCTCCTTACCCTTTGAGTTGCGCAAATTGTTGACCGAGAGCAGATCAAGCGTGAGTGTTGCGTTGTGCCAGAGGCGTTGCGAAGCCTCGACATTGAGCAAATTGATCCAGTTTGCTCGTTCGGTGGTTGTGTTGTACAACCCTTCCGTTGTGTAGTTGATGTTGAGCGTTGTTGAGACAGGACGCTCTTGTGTGGCGGCTGCGAGTGAAATGCAAGCGGCCAGTAAAAGGAGAGTGTGTTTCATGAAACTGTGTTTTAGACCTATTTGTGTCGAACACGGTTTCAAAATCCGTTCCAAGAGTACCGAACTACGATAAGAGTCTCTTGATAATGGGCAGAGTTGTTAGGATGAATGGCAAATCGGCCGTTTCAATCGGCGGATCTTTGCCTTTTGAACGGCAGATGCGCGATTTGACTCGATAATTTTTTGAATGGTTTTACGATGAGTCCAGTCGTCGAGCGGACACTCCTCGGACAGCCACGTGAGGGTCAACTCCGGAAATTTGACAAAACAAACCGAGACCGCCCATGCTACTGCCATGCGCGCGTAATACCCCTCGTGATGCACCTCTCCCAAGTGCCGGAGCAGTTCGCCAATGTGTTCCGGGTCGATAAAGTTGGCCAAAGCCGTCACCACGGCAAAGCGCACTTCGTATTCGCCCTTCGCCTGAAAATAGGGTAGGATCAATTGCCATATTGCCTCGCGATCAGCCCTGTGCAGCCGTGTCATGCAGAAACTATCGCATATAGCCCAATTGTCGATTTTGGGGACAAAGCGGCGTATCAGAGCGATCTTTTCATCGGTCGTGCAGTGCGTATAATGGATTGTCAACCCCTGCAACATGCGCTCCTCGAAATAAAAATCCTCGGCTTCGGCCAAGTAACACCGCCAGTCGCCGCGTGCAATCTCTCTCGCGATCTTGCGTAGGATGGGTAACCGGATGCCTAACATCCGATCGACCCCCGGAATGAGCGATGTGGCGAATTTGCAATAGGCAGGATCTTGCAGAGCCAGTAGCTGTTCGCGTAGAGTCATCGGCGACGGAATTTCGGGGTGATCCCCAGATAAAACGAAAAGTTCATGCGCGGCATGGGGTGTGAACTGACCGTTTCATACTCCTCGTTGAGGAGGTTGTTGACGCATGCTTTCAACGAAAAGCTTGCTCGGCGGCACTCTGCCCGCCGCTCTAACGAGAGGTCGCTCATGAAGTAGGGTTTAACCGTTCCCAAAACCCCTTTGTCGTTGTCGGTCATCGTGAATCGTTTGCTGTACCAAGTCCATTTGTAGGCCAACGTCCATTGTCGCCACGTTGCCGAGGCGTTCAGTGCCCCCGACCATACTGGGATGTAGACCAACTGTTTGCCGACCGACCGATCAGCCGGAGAGAATTTGTCGCCTTGATTGATCGAGCGAGTCCATGCCGCGTGGGCATCTAACAGCAGTTGCCAATCGCCACCGAGGCGGGAGGTGGCTGTCAATTTGTACTCCAATCCGTAGCTGTGCACGCGCTTGATGTTCATCGGGGTATAGATGTCGGCCTTGGCTCCGTCGCGTATCCACAAAATCCAGTCGTCAATGTACGAATCGAACCACGTCAGCGAACTTTGCAACGCATGTCGCCCACTTTTTAGCGCGCACTCCGTCCCCAGATCGTAGCTCCAACCCACTTCGGGGTTGAGCGACGGGTTTCCGCCCGGGCGGAAGTAGAGGTCGTTGAGTGTCGGTGTGCGGTAGTTCCGTGCGGCAGAGGCTTTGATGACCCAACCGCTGCGGCGAGAGAGTAGATAATCAATAAATAGAGCCGGAATTATGGGGGTCGTGCGATTGCCGTAAAGCTCCCATCGTACATTGGCTGCGATGCCTAATCGTGGCACAGGTCGCCATTTGGCCGATGCGAAGGCCGATAGTTCGAACCGTTGCTGGCGGTAGAGCGTGTCGGAGCGAACCCCTTGATTGTTTATGACCGATAGGTCGCCGCTGCGCAGCAGGTGTTGGTGAGCGGAGAGGCTGGCCGTAAAGAGCCATCGCTCCCTTACGGCGTATTCGGTCTCGGCTTTGGCGAAGAGCGTATGGAGGTAGGTGCGCGCATCGACCATCACATCTGACACGGTCGCAAGATCGGTTTGTGCCTTTTGTAGATAGCGCAAATCCGTATAGGTATAGCCGCCACGCGCCTCGATCTTCAATCCGCGGCGCAATCGCTCCCAGCCGGCTACCGCACGCAGCGTATTTTCGTCCTGCGAACTCCTTTTGTTTTTGGTGTCGGATGTAAGCATGGCGATGCCTCGTTCGGAGAGCATTTGCCACACCGAGAGTGAAAACCGATCGCCATTGCGGGTTGTATGGTAGAGCTCCTGCATCAAATGTAGGTCGTAGTATGCCCCGTTACGATTGCGTTCGAGAGGGTGGTAACGACCGATGATTGTGCCGTTTTCATCGGTCACAAGGCGTTTGGTGTTGTAATTACGGTAGCGGAAGTCGTTTGAAGAGGTGCTGCACAGAATGCGGGTCGAACTGCTCCACTGCGCTGTTCGGTAGGTCAGGTGTAAGAACTCATCGAAGGTGGTATAGGAGCCGATCCCCTGCACGTATCGGAGCGAAAAACCCTCTTCGGTCGGAGCCTTGTTGGCCAACGTGACGGCTCCGCCCAATCCGCCGCCACTTACCCCGACCGAACTTGCACCGTGGTAAACGGCGGCATCGTCGATCAAAAACGAGGGGATCAGCGAAAAATCGACCTGTCCGAGCATCGGCGAGTTGACTCGCATGCCGTTCCAGGTGACTTGTGTGTGTGAGGGGGCTGTGCCGCGGAATGAGGCGGTGGCGAGGGTGGCTCGGCCATATGATTTGATAAAGACGGTCGAGCCGGCCGTCAACGCATCGGCCAGCGAGGCTGAGATTGTGGTGCGCAGGACCACCGTGTCGAGTATGGTGCGCTGCACGCCAATCTCCTTCATCGGACGTTGTCCGAGGATCTCGACCTGCTCGATGTCGATGCGGCGACGCAACGACTCTTGCTGTGCGAAACCGGGCTTCGCACAAAACAACAACAAACCGATGAGCAGCGAGCGCAACACGGCCTACTCTATTTGGCGAATCGTCCGGTAACAACCAATGGCACACACCTCGGTCGAGGTTTCGCCGATCGGGCAATCTATCTCGCTGAAACAGATTCCGTTTTGGATCTTGATAAAGTCGATCTGTGCCAAATTGGCCGGAGTGCCGTCAGCTTGCATGGCATCGGCAATCCGAAACCGATTGGCTCCTCGTTTGAGGTCGATGACTGAGTAGTTATCGGCGTAGCCCCATGCGAAGGGTTGTGTTGTCCACGCCGAAATACCCTCGATCTGTTTGCGTTCCATGTTGCCGGGCAGGCGCGTACCTTCAAAAATAGCATTGGATCCGATCCATGCCGGGTAGTAGCTCGCCTGTGTGTGGTCGGTGTTGCGGTAGACCTTGCCGCTTCCGTGGCGGTTGTCCGTCCAGTCGGTTCCCTCCTCGGTGTCGGTTGAGTTGTAGACGATTTGGTAATTGCGGATGTAACCTTCGGCTTCGGTGCGCGAAGATTCGCTACCGCGCAACTCGTACCATGTGTCGTTGGCCAAACCGTCTCCGTTTTCGTCTCGTGCCACCCAAACGATCCCCGGTTCGGAACTGTTGACCATTGGGTTGCCGACCACGTAAAGTTCGTAATCGTTGCCGGCAACGACCGGAGCCGAAAATGCCGCAACGATGTATCCACCCCAAGCCCCCAACGAAACATAGTCTTTGGTGACAAGCCGATTGGAGGCGTATCGGCACGCTTCGGCTGCCGAAGTAATAACCGCAAATTCGCCCTTGAATCCGGCGATCGGGTCGTTGATGAACTGCCCGGGGGCGGGCGTGTATGCCAGAATTTTGGCGACTGGCTCTTCGATGAGTGACGTTGTTACGGTTTCTCCCGAATTGCAGGCAACCAAAGTCAATGCTAATAACGAAAGGTATCTCTTCATAATCATCTAATTTTTAAAACAAAACGACCCCGGTATAATGCCGACTCGCAGCGTGTCAACCGGAACTCCACGCGGCGTAAAGCGGTAGACGACACCGTGTTGTCGATAGTCGATCGCATCGCCGACATAGACCTCGGAAGTCTGTGGATCGACCCCCAATCCGTAGTAGATCGTCTCGGTGTAGGGGAGAAAAGGGGTTGCAGGGAGCGAGGTGGCGGTAACGGCCATGCGCCACACTGCACGGTTGATGAAGTAGAGCGTGTCGCGAGTGCCGTTCAACGCCAATCGGGCCGGATGATCGCCTGCGGCAAAATCGAACTGTCGTTCGATGCGCCGTGTAGCGGCATCAATGCGGTAGAGTGCAGCACGGGAGTTGTTGCGGCCATCGGTGATCGTCCAGAGTTTTCCGTGGCGGTCGAGCACCAGCGATGAGGGTTGTTCGCCCACGGTGATCGAGTCGATCACGGCTTCGCGGCGTGTGTCGATCACCAGTAATTTGCGATCATACGACCAACAGTTCGTGAAGAGTTCATCGCCTAATTGTACCATCTGCTCCGTAGAGCGGTGGCCGTGGGTCGAGATGCGGTTGCGGATGCGGTTGGCGCGAGTGTCGATGACCGAGATGCGTGAATCGTAAAGGTCGGTCACGTAGGCCGTAGTGTCGTTGACAAAGTGGAGATAGCGGGGTGAGGTCAGCTCATCGATGATGCCTGTGACTTCGAACGTGTCGGTGTTGATGATATAGATCCGTCCTGAGTAGTTGACCACCACGTAGCCTCGATCTGCACGCACAGTCATTGACTGTGCCACATCGCCCAATTTCATCCCGTTGGCGCGCAGGAAGAGTTCGTTTTCGAGCGTTTGAGTTGCCGGATCGTAGAACGACAACGAGGCGTTGTCCCATCGAAAATTGCCTTCGGAGGTGATAAACAAGCCGCGTCCCGTGTGTCGGAACGGCTCTTCGGGCAATGAACCGTAGTCCATGCAGGCTGTGGTGAGGAGCAGCATGCCGATGAAGACGATATGTCGTAACGAATCTCTGGCCATAACTTGTTTCAGTTGCGGCAGTTGAAGCAAACGTGTCGGCTGCGTATAGGCGGATCGACCGTTGCCTCCCCATTCTCCGCAGGGTTGCATCGTGTGTTAGAAAGCGACGGCAGGTCTTCTGACTTGTTACCGTTAGGACGCCTTCCCATTCCGAAGAACAGTGGCTTCAAGTGTCTTAACGATCGAGTAACTCACAGCAGCGGGAACTGTTGCCGATTTACGCGGCATTCCCTTTTAATTCCGACATTCTGGATGAATGCCCTGAAACCGTTGCGATGCAAATGTACGCTTTTTATCTGTAATACTGCACTTTTTACCATAAAAAGATTAACTTTGTCCGAAATTTTAAAGGCATGACTGTTGATCGACTTACGGAATATTCGCCGGCTTTGTGCGAGGCGTTCAACCGATTGCTGCCGCAGTTGTCGGCTCAGCTGACATCGCCCGATGAGGGGCGGATTCGGCAGATTTTGGCGGCCGAAAACACCGCGCTGTTGGCCGCCATGGAGCAGGGACGGATACTCGGGTTGTTGACGCTGGTATGGTACGATGTGCCTTCGGGGCGTAAAGCGTGGATCGAGGATGTGGTCGTTGATACGGACGCACGTGGCAAAGGTGTCGGGCAAGCGTTGGTGGCTGCGGCACAGCAATGGGCGGTTCGTGTGGGAGCCGATCGGGTATTGTTGACCTCTGCGGCGCATCGTATTGCGGCGCATGCACTTTATAAAACCATGAATTTTAAGGAGGCGCAGACCACAGTCTTCGTCTGGAAGGAGAATGCGAAATGAAGAAATTTTTGACAATCACGGCTATTGTCGTAGCCGTATTGCTGTCGGTTGCAATCATTGCACCGATGGCTCTGCGCGGTAAGATTGCCGGCATTGTGAAGCACGAAGCCAACGAATTGTTGCAGGCTAAGCTCGATTTCGAGAAGTTGGACATTAGTCTGTTGCGCCATTTTCCCCATGCATCGCTCGAACTCAAAGGGCTGACGCTGGTAGGCGTGGAGCGATTTGCCGGTGATACGATTGTGGCTGCCGATCGGATTTCGGTGGTGGTCAATTTGATGTCGCTTTTTGGCGATAGCGGGTATGAGGTGTCGAAAATTCTGCTCAATGCTCCGGCTGTGCATGCGCATAAATTGGCAGATGGAACGGTCAATTGGAACGTGATGAAGCCGTCCGATCAACCCGAACAGCCCCAAGAGGAGGCGGAACCCTCTTCGTTTCGCTTTTCGGTGCGTGATCTGCGCATCTCCGATGCTTGGATTCGTTATGAGGATGATTCCACGAAGATCAGCTTTGTCACCACACCTGCCGATTTGCGATTGCGAGGTGACCTGTCGTCTGAGAAGACACAACTCGATCTGCAACTCAAAACAGCCGGTATGCGGTTTGTGTCGGGGGGAATTCCTCTGTTGAGCGGAGCCGAGGCGCAACTCGATGCGCGTATTGATGCCGATCTGAAAACCAATCGCTATACCCTTTCGAAGAATAAATTACGACTTAATGCCATCGCTATGTCGCTTGATGGATGGGTCGAACTACATGATGACGGTTCGATCGCTCTTGATATGAAGGCCGGATGTGACAAGGTGCAGTTTAAGGATGTGCTGTCGTTGATCCCGGCGTTTTATACCCGTGAATTTAAAAATTTGGCGGCATCGGGTGAGTTGGCGATGAGTCTTTGGGCACGTGGGGAAATGCGTGGTTCGCAACTACCCGCTTTTGAACTGATTACTACGGTCAAAAATGGCAGTTTCCAATATTCTTCGCTGCCCAAAGCGGTGACCGACATCCATATCGCTGCGCGTGTAGCCAATCCGGGGGGTGTGTTAGACAAGACCGAAGTCAATGTTTCGCAGTTTGCTCTCAAAATGGCCGGAAACTCGGTGGCGGCGACTCTCTATGCTACCAACCTCATCAGCGACCCCCGCTTTCGGGCAACGGCATCGGGGCGGGTCGATCTGGGGGCAATTCGCGAAGTCTATCCGTTGGATAAGGAGGTGGAGTTGAATGGGCGGATTGCGGCCGATGTTAAGGTGGCTGCTGCTATGTCCGATGTTGAGCATAAACGTTATGAGCAGATAGCTGCCTCAGGCAGCTTTACCATCGAGAACCTCGCTATGAAGGTAAAACAGTTGCCTTTGGTGCATATCCGCCGCATGGCCGCCACGATCACGCCACAGGCGATGACACTCGGCGAGTTTGGTGTGACGGTTGGTCGCAGCGATCTTTCGGCGAACGGACAGTTGTCGGGGTATATCGGGTATCTTTTGCGTGGGGATCTGCTTACGGGGCGACTTTATGTGAAGTCGGATTTGATAGATCTCAATGAGCTGATCGAGTCGATGCCGACATCGGACTCCACGACTACACAACCCGCGGTTGATACGCTGCACACCGAAGCGGTTCATGCGTTGGTTGTACCTAAAAATCTCAACCTTTCGTTGAGTACTGATCTACACAAGGTGTTGATGCACAAGATGTCGATTACTGATATTTCGGGGGAAATGCGTGTTGCCGAGGGGGCTGTATCGCTCGAACGACTTGCCTTGCAGCTCTTCGGCGGAAAGGCTGCTGCATCGGGTAGTTATTCCACGGCTCTCAATCCGGCACGTCCCGCGTTGGCTGTCAACTTGAACCTTGTAGGGGCTTCGTTCTCGAAGACCTTCGATGAGTTGGAACTTGTGCAGCAACTTGTGCCGCTCTTTGCAAAGACTGGCGGTGATTACTCGATGACGCTCGCCATGACGGCGGCTCTCGATGCGGCGATGAACCCCGATCTCAAATCGGTAAATGCCTCCGGCGAGATCCGTTCGGAGAATATCCGCATTCAGAATCTCGAGGTCTTCTCGAAGTTGGCTACTGTTCTTAAAAACGAGGAACTACGTCAAGTCGAGGCACGCGATGTGGCGATCCGATTTGTGATTCGAGATGGACGGATCACTACGCAACCGTTCGATTTGAAGATCGGTGGTATTCACATCAATATGTCGGGTTCGACCGGACTCGATCAGACGATCGACTATGCGGCCAAAGTGGCGTTGCCGGGCGGTGGTGTGATTCAAACCATTCCGGTGCAGATCGGCGGAACATTTACAGCTCCTAAGGTGACGCTCGGTGTGAAGGATGTTGTTGCCGATGCTGTGAAGGGGATGATTGACGATCAGGTGAAAAAACTGACGGGTAGCGAGTCGCTGGCAGCCGAGGTCGAGAAACAGGCGGCACGCCTGCGTGAGGAGGCTCGCAGAGCGGGTGAAAGAATCGTTGCAGTGGCCGAAGAGCAACGCACGAAGTTGGTCGAAGAGGCGGCTTCGAAAGGTGCATTAGCTAAATTTGCGGCGCAGAAAGCCGGTGATAAATTAGTCGCCGAGGCCGAGAAACAGGCCGCCAAGTTACAGACCGAAGCGGAGAATCAAATTGCTAAATTGTCCGAAAAACGCGAGTAACGATGTTGATTGTTTTTGCAATTATTCTGTGTGGAATCTTTACGGGACGCCTGCTTATCGGCAGGCGCCTCGCTTTTGTATCGCGGCTGATTACCGCGATTATCTGGTTGTTGTTGTTCCTGTTGGGCGCGGAGGTCGGAGGTAATCCGGCCGTTGTAGGTGGTATGGCAACTTTGGGCGCAACAGCCTTTGTCGTTTTTGTGTTTTCGGTGGCGGGAAGTATCGTAGCGGCATGGTGGCTGGGGCGACGAATCGGAGCCGTGCGTATTGTGGAGTCGGGCGAAGAGGAGGTGTCGTTCTGGCAGTCGATTCGTGGTAGTCTTGTGATTGTCGCCTTTTTTGCGGTCGGTTGCGGGGTTGGTTTGATCGTCCCGTTGCCCAAGATGATTGCGGTATGGAGCGTGTATGTCCTCTATGCCTTGATGTTTTGTGTGGGTGTTACGCTGGGAAATGACCGCACGTTGGTGGGTAAGGTGCGTGAGCTCGATCGCCGATTAGCTTGGTTACCGGTAATGACGGCCATCGGAACTCTCGGTGGTGCGGCTGCGGCGGCACTTTTTCTTGCGCCGCCGGTGACCGATTTGCTCGCGGTGGGTGCCGGTTTTGGCTACTATTCGTTGTCGAGTATCTTCATCGCCGATATGCGCGGTGCGGAGTTGGCGACCGTTGCGCTCCTATGCAATGTTATGCGCGAACTGTTTACGTTGTTGTTTGCCCCTCTTGTGGCGCGTTGTTGCTCGCCTTTGGCCGCCGTGTCGATCGGTGGTGCTACGACTTTCGATACCACTCTCCCGATCATTACGCAGGCCGCAGGTCGTCCCTATGCTGTGGTTTCCGTAGTACATGGGGTTGTGCTTGATTTTAGTGTGCCGTTTCTGGTGACGCTGTTTTGTTCTATTTGAGATGATTAGGCTTCGGCTGGTTCTCTTTTGTAGTACCAGATGACAATCCAACTTCCAATGCAGATTGTCAGTAGCAATATCGTGCTGAAATTCAAAGGTATATTTTCGGCTATGTTTATTATCGCATGGAAACAGGCACATGCGATGATTGAATTTGTGCGAATGGCTATCCGCCCGATGCCCCATGATCCGAAGAACAATAGCAGCAGAAACAGCAGGTTAGAGATGCTGAATGCGAAGTTCAGATGCCAGAGAAACCAGAGTGTCGTAATGATAGCGCATCGGGCTAATTCTGATAGTCCGAGTAGTTCGCTTTGCAGATATCCGCGCCAACCGAACTCTTCGCAGTATGCATAGATCAGGCAGGTGATTACGATAAGTGTGTTGGATAGTGATTGATTGCCTGTAAACAGGTCGAAAAGCAGGAATGCCGCGGCTGGAATTGATGCTGAGCTACACGATTTCAGGGTGCTGCATCCGAATGTCGAATAGCAGCTTTTTCTCTTGATGAAGTGCAGCACAAATAACGCACCGACTAACGGCCCCACTCCGGTTAGGACTTTATAGACGAGTGTATTTACAATCGGATTAAAGAGAGCGGGCGGCGACACAACAAAGAGGTACCGCAGAGACGTAGCAATCAGAAAGTAGATTCCAATGGCACCTAATCTGGTTATTTGATCGTTTTTCATCGTGTTTTTTAGGGCAGGTAGCTTTTCAACGCTTCGACATATTCGGCAAACGCATCGCATCCTGCTTGGGTGATGCGGCAGACGGTGCAGGGCATCTTGCTGCGAAAAGTCTTCTCGATGGTTAGGTAACCCGCCTTGGCAAGTTTGTCCAACTGTACCGAGAGGTTGCCCGATGTTGCACCCGTCTGCTGGCGGATGAAGACAAAGTCGGCACTTTCAGCCCCGATCAGAATCGACATAACGGCCAGCCGTAGCTCCGAGTGTAGGAGCGGATTGAGTTCTTTAAACACGGCTATTCGTTTTTCTGATGCTTTGCGCGATCGTTGAGGATGTGTCCGGGGATGATCATCGTGATGGTGAATCCGGCGATGAACAGGCCGAACATCCAATGGCCACCGATGAGTAAGAATGGAGCCAACACGATACCGATAAATCCTGCAACCGAGGTCGGTGTGAAGCGAATGACAAGTCCTGTGATGGCTGTTCCGATGCTCATCAGCAGTAGAACGATGAATAGAATCGGGAGGTTGACTGAGAGGAGGCTTGGAACCAATGGAATCAGCAGCCCAGCAAATCCGAGTACGTACCAGATTTGGCTGATTACCGTATCTACATAGGTGTGAACGCTCCCTTGTGCCGACTTTCGGCCTGTCAGATACATCAACGGCCAGCCGAGGGCCGGAATGCTGAACCATAGCAGGTTCCAAAGAGCGTTGTGGGTCGCTGCGAGTGCAATCCAAACGGCAGCCGTAACTATGACGGTTGTGTAGCCCCAAATTAAAAATGGGCGGCCCGCATGTAGCTCCATGCGCTGACGCGTGTTGTTAATCATGCGAGAGATCAGTTCGAAACTCTCGCGTGCTTCTAATTGGCGATCTTCCATAGGTGTTTTTTAATTGGTTTTGTAATTTTCGGAGTTGTCGCAATCGGTCAGGTAGTAGGCGATTGAGAGCCCAAGAGATAGTCCCCAACCAGCAATCACCCACAGTACCCACCAACGATGAGGTGTCGTGTAGGCGTTCACAAAGGTTAGAAAACCGCAGACGGTGACGTAGGTGATCCCTTTTCGTGTCATCCAGCGTTTGAATTGACCCTTTTTTTCGGTGTTTTTGAGATTTGTTTCCATAAATGATTGGTTTGATGTGCTGCAAATATAAAGTAGTTTATTTTATAAACCAAATTTTATGCCGAATATTTTTTTGTACGATATGTTGCGAAATCAATTGCAAGATCTAACAGAAGTTCTCCATACCGTACAATTTGCGGGGCGTGAACTCTATTTTGCGCAGAGATATGGCCTGTGTGCGCAGCCCGTATCTGTGAGAAATTGATCGTAATAGCGTTTCGTATTCTACTTTTTTTATTATCTTTGTTCATCAATCCGCTATGGCGGCTTGGCTTGATTGCAAACAAAAATCTGGTAAATTTTTCAACACGATCAAGTGCATATTCTCCGCTGTCGGTGCGATGCTCGCGCCGTACGGTCTGGTGTTTATGTGGACCACGTCTTTACGGCGCGGGCTATATGTGCTTATTTTGTTGATGGTTTACCAGAGCCTTGTTTGAAGTAAGTAACATTGGTCCGCGTTTTTTTGTGCGTGACTCTAATAAACAAAGCTCGTGAAAAGTGTACAGACCCGTTGTGCCGAACAGTTGAACCGTCTTGAAATTGCAGCCGAAGAGTACCAAGTTACGTTGGAAGAACTCGCCTCTGTGACTGACACGATCTGTGAAATTGACGGTGTTCGTCACGGGATTCGACCTCTTTCGTTTTTTGCGGTTATTCGGATTCGCGATTTCTACCCCCGCATCAACCCCATGTGGCTACTACAAGGTGACGAGGCGACAACCCACTAAAAAAGGCTGCACCCGAATATCGGTGCAGCCTTTTTTTATAAGATCTTTTTGGGGGGGGGTTACTCCTCTTCCTCTTCGGCCTCTTTCATATTGTGGTAAACATTGACCACATCGTCGTCCTCTTCGAGTTTCTCGACTAATTTCTCGACCGCTTCGATTCCCTCGGCATCCAACTCTTTGGATTCGGAGGCCAATTGAACCGATTCGCCCGAAATGATCTCGTAACCTTTGCCATCGAGCCATTTCTGAATGTCGCCAAATGATTCGTAGGGGGCGTAAACGGTGATTCCGCTCTCTTCGGGATAGAACTCATCGACCCCCAAGTCAATCATCTCCAACTCTAACTCCTCCGGATCGGCACCTTCGGCGCGGAACTTGAAGACGCATTTGTGTTCGAACATAAAACCCACGCTGCCGCTGTTGCCCAACGTGCCGCCGCATTTGTTGAAGTACATGCGAACGTTAGCCACCGTGCGATTGGTGTTGTCGGTTGCTGTTTCAACGAGGAAGGCGATGCCGTGAGGACCGTATCCTTCGTAAATGACCTCTTTGTAGTCGGCCGAATCTTTTTCTGTGGCGCGTTTGATGGCGCGTTCGATATTCTCTTTGGGCATGTTTTCAGCCTTGGCATTCTGGATCAGAATGCGAAGACGGGTATTGCCCGACGGATCGGATCCGCCGGCCTTTACGGCGATTTCGATCTCCTTACCAAGTTTGGTGAACGTGCGGGCCATGTGTCCCCAGCGTTTCATC
>CAYOKU010000055.1:0-17773 GCA_964404645.1 uncultured Alistipes sp. | reverse complement strand
GATAATGGCGCGTTTGCCTTTGAAATCGTAATTGTCGATCGAAATCATAGTTGTAAGTATTATATTTTAACAGTTTTTCCGCCACAAATTTATGAAAATTTTTCAAAATTCTGTTATCGAAATAACAAAACTTCCGATTCTTAATATTTATAGCGCACCCATTTCAACAGCTCTTTGAACGAGGGTTTCTTGCCATACATAAAGATACCCACGCGGTAGATCTTCGCGGCAAACCAAACCATTGCCACAAACGAAGCGTACAAGATCACCAGCGAGAGCACGATCTCCCACATCGGAATGCCGTAGGGGATACGCGCCATCATGACAATGGGAGAGGTAAACGGAATGATCGAACACCAAAAAGCCAACTGTGAGTTGGGGTCTTGCTGCACGGAGATCATCACCAACAGACCGAGGATAATGGGCAGCGTAATGGGTGTTTGAAGTTGCTGCGCATCCTGAATGCTATCGACAGCCGACCCCACAGCGGCGAACATCGCCGAGTAGAGCAGGTAGCCACCGAACACAAAGAGCAACAAGCAGATAAATAGTTTGGCCAGAAAAGCGAGATCGGTCACCGCCACCACAGCCTTCAACATATCGGGATCGACCCCCGACATGGCAGCCGCATCGGGCATTCCCTGTCGCATGGCCTCGGCCGAGGCCATCACATCGGCCGGCATCAGATGCGGCATGATCAACGCCCCCATGGCAAAGATCAAAACGCCCCACAGTAACACCTGCACAACTGCCACCGATGCCACTCCGAGTATCTTACCCAGCATCAGGTCGAACGGACGAACGGATGAAACCATCACCTCCAACACGCGGTTGTTCTTCTCCTCGATGACCGACTGCATAACCATCGCTCCGTAGATCAACAGGAACATGTAAAGGATCATACCCAGCGCAAAACCCGATGCTGTGGCCACGATTGACGACTGTGCCTGCGAATCCTCCTCCTGCGACTCATCGTTGCGGAAGGTCTGCATGCTGACCGTTGTCTTCACCTCATCGAGAATGGTTTGCAGATTCTCGATGTTGTAACCTTTGAGTTTCTCGGCCTCAATGATCCGTTCGATCTGCCCCCGAATATTCTCTTCGAGCGACATGGACGACGAAGAGTTGGCGTAGAGCTTCACGTTGTTGGGGTTGGTCAGGATGTCGCTGCCGATATACAAAACACCAAATTGATCGGTCAGTTGCTTACGCGCCTCATCGGTCGAAAGAGTTGTCGGTGCAAATTTCAGCGTTTCATCGCTTTCGAGTTTCGGGGCTATCAAACCGCTCTCGTCGATCACGGAGATCTGCTTTACCTCGCCCCGCGAAAACTGCATGATCAGCGCAGGAGCGGCCATCAGACCCAACATCAGCAACGGCATGAGCAGGGTGGTGATGATGAATGATTTTTTCCGAACGCGCTCGTTGAATTCGCGCTGGATGATGATGGAAACGTTAGACATATCAGTTATGCATTTAAGTTTTTGTTCGGGTTTGCCGCGCTGGCGGTCGTTGTAGAACGGTGGGCCTCCCCAAATGTTTAATTGTTCTGGCTTTATAGCGTGCCGTTCACGGCGCGAATGAAGATGTCGTTCATCGAGGGAATGATCTCGCGGAACGAGCGCAACTCGACCGCCTCGTTGGTGGCGGCGATCACGGAACGAATCTCCGCATCGTTCTCGACGTGGAGTTTGAGGGTCTGGTAAATAGATTGTGTTTCGGCCCCTTCGAGAATCTCGCAACGACCCTCGACCGCGCGGCGCAACGACTGCTCTTCACCGCGGTAGGCCACCTCGAAGATGTTGGCTCCGTGGCGGCGGCGGATCTGGTCGACATTGCCCGAAAGAATATTATGCGATTTGTTAATCAGCGTGATATGGTCGCAGATCTCCTCCACCGACGACATGTTGTGGGTCGAGAAGATGATTGTCGAACCCTTGTCGCGCAACGCCAAAATCTCCTCTTTGAGCAGGTTGGCATTGATGGGGTCAAACCCAGAAAAGGGTTCATCGAAGATCAACAATTTGGGTTCGTGGAGCACCGTCACGATGAATTGCACCTTCTGTGCCATACCCTTCGAAAGCTCCTCGACCTTCTTGTCCCACCAATCCTGAATACCGAATTTGATAAACCACTGTTTGAGGCGCGAAACAGCCTCTCGGCGCGACAAACCTTTGAGCCGCGCAAAGAACACCGCCTGCTCGCCCACCTTCATTTTCTTATAAAGCCCACGCTCTTCGGGCAGATAACCGATGCGGTAGACATCTTCGGGCTGGATCTCACGACCCTCGAAAAAGACTTGGCCTTCATCGGGAGCCGTAATGCGGTTGATGATGCGAATCAATGTGGTCTTTCCGGCGCCGTTCGGGCCAAGCAGACCGTAGACCGATCCTTCGGGAATAGAGAGGGATACGTTATCCAGTGCGGTATGAGCTGCATAGCGTTTTGTAACATGCTGAACAGTAAGCAAATCCATAATTGCCTGTTTTTGAGGTTTCTGATTATTTCGGGACAAATATAAACACTTTGTTTTGAAAATCAAAAAATATTTATCGAAAAACGATATAAAAACAGGTTCTATGAAAAATTTACCGTAGCGATATTTACCGCGACTTGGGGGGATCAATCAATCCAGACCACATCGGGGGCATCGCGGAAGAGCACATCGAGCGGCGAAACCAACGATGCTGCGTTGGGCGCAAAGAGAAAACCGACCTTCTGTAAAGGTGTCGCAATGAACGAAGTCGAAGCATAGCCGCCGATCAGGTCGATCTTATCGAGCAGAACCCAGACAAAGATTTCGAACGGCATCTGGCCGGGGAGCAGGGTCATGCCGGGGAATCGGGTCGGGTAGTCGGCCGAGGAGGTATCGACCGGATGCGGTTTGAAAAAGAGGTCGTATCGGTCGCCATAACGTTCGACAACCTGCGCGACATAGGCTCGCTGCTGTGCCTTACCGCCATCCCCATCGGGATTGGTTCCGATGATGACAAGGTTGGGTTTGGGCGAGGCATCGAACTGCGCCGAGAAGGTTGTCGCATCAAAGTCAGCCATGCGCAAAAAGCGCGATCGTTGTTCGGCCGAAAGCGATGAGAGTAGTTCGTAAGGGTGCACCTCCTCAAAATGGATCTGCGGCAGATGGGTGGCATCGAACGCCGGAGAGCCTTCAATCAACGATCTGTTTTGCAGCACCAACCGATAATCAGGGCGTGTGGCCATGTAGAAGGCCCACGTATAGGAGTTGAATCCGGCTGGAATGCGCGTTTCGGGATAACGTCCGCCATGATTCCAATCGAGCGCATCGACCTCGGCGGCATAACTGTTCCAGTTCTGCTCGGCCGTTGCCGGGTTACCGAAATAGGTCTTATAGTTATTATAGGTGGCCGTGCCATCAGAGAGCAACGTCACCTTCACGCGCGAGGGATCAATGCCTTGCTCCACAAACCAACGATAACCCAACTGACACCGCAGATCATCCACATAAAGGGCAAAAACAGCGGTCGGATCTTCGCTATTAATCTTCAAAATCTGACGTTTGAAGGCGGCTGCCATCCGCACCATATCGGCATTGCTGGCGTTTTTGGTCGGGTCAGCCGGAATCGCCACCGAGGCATAGGCCGGAAACTCGGCCGGTTTGAAGGTCTTCGTCCGCTCATAGAAAACCCAGCTCGGAGTGTCGTGAGTCAGCATATAAAGGCCGGCATAGAGGGTCGGCATTGTCCCGAAGGTGACATAGAAAGCATATTCGGCCTCATTGAATCCGACATTGGCCGCGCTCTGCGAAAGGGTGAACGGAACCTCTTTATCGCCCGCCACAAAACGCAACACGGCACTGCGAGCCTCGCCGGCATTGGCCGTCAGCGACACATTGATCTCGCTCTTTCCCGAAGGGCCCGATTCGCGCGAAAGGGTGAACCAACCCGGCACAGGGGCGACAAGGCTCCACGCTTCGACCGATTTTACCGTGAGCTTACCACTCCGCGGAGAGGCGTCGAGCGAGAGAAATGTGGAGCCCCCGTTGATCTGCAAAGCGGCCTGCGGAGTTCGCTCTTCGTCTTTGCAGGCGACAAAAAGCAGCAAGGTGATACCGATCCAAAGAATCCGTTGTATAATTTTCATAAGCAAAATTTTCAGGAATCATCGGCAGCCTCTTTCGAAACCAACGGATGATTCTTTTTTTATAAAACACGAGATGCCAAGATGTACTGCATCCCCACACAAGATTTGTTCCATATCAAGAAAGAAAAAAGGGCGTTTAAACGCCCCTTTTCTTACTTTTTGCAAAACGTTCGAGATGTTCCAGCAACCGCTGTTCGAACTCCTCACGGCGATGTTTAAGGTTGGCACGCCACCCCTGCCACCGCGTATAACGAATCTTCTTTTCGGGATAGATGTCGCGAATCGTCACAAGGATGCCGGTCTCTTCCACACCGCCAAAATCGGGATTCGAAACCGTATCGAACACCCGCATCGAGGGCGAAAGATTCATATAGGCATTGATTAACGGCGGCACGCTTTCGTCCAATTCGCGAATCTTTTGCAGCAAAATGCGGTAGTTTTCCACATAATTCGCCCCCGTAAAGAGTTGTTCGTAGTAGGGGTCGTCGAGATCGAGCGGAATGGGGTGAATCCCCTCGACCAGATGCTCCCGATCGGGAAAATAACGCCGTAAAAACCAGATCAATGCATTGCGTGCCACGGATTTATAGGTGGTGTACATCGTAACTTTGCCAAAGAAATATTTGGCCTTCGGATTCATCACGATCAACGCCCCCAAGCCGTCCCACAGATTATCGAGAGCGTAGATACTCTTGACGTTGGCGCGAGCCTGATAGGCCGGTTGTACAAACGAACGACCCAACTCGATCGTCCGCGGCAGGTATTTGCGCCGAAAGCGATCGCTGAACCGGAAATAGTGCTCCGTAGAGAGGTGTCGCGGATGCTCGCTCAGGCAGACGATGAATCGGTAACCGCCGACAATCTCTTGTGCCGCCGGATCCCAGACGATGAGCTGATAATAGCCATCGCCTGCCATATCCTCCTCATCGATGTCGAGTTCCAGCCCCGTGCCGCCTCCCGCACCGCGAAACGCCTCTTCGCGTAAACGTCCGATTTCGCGCATCAGCGACGGGCACTCGATCGCGGAAAAGATGTAAATCTCGTTCGATGCTTTGTTTGTATCGCGTATTTTGCGCGCCGGAGTCAATTCGGCGAGGAGCAACTCCCGTTCGACCGGAGAGATAATTGGTTGCATGAATTCTGTAAATATATATTTCTAACGCGGCAAAAATACCAATTTTAGCGATTATTCCGCTCTCCGCCGTGCTGTTTTTCTAAAAAATAGGTCTTTTTACGTACCTCGGCCACCTGCTCGCGCAAGGATCCGATCTTCTGTAATTCGGAGAGGGGGATCGGGTCGCCAACAAAGATGCGAAAATGTTTACCCTTCTGCGAAAACATCTCATCGGGAAGCCACAGCATCTCGATGTTGAATCGAAGCCCCAACGCCTTGCGAAACCGATCTACACGATAGAAAAAGTTCGAAAGACGACCCTCAACAAAGACCGGAACAATTTGGCGTTGCGAAGAGTAGGCCTTTTTCAAAAAACTGATTTTCCACTCCGTGTCCTGCACCCGACCATCAATTCGACGCGAACAAAGACCGGCCGGAAAGGTCAGAATAGGGCGATCCCCGAAAAACTCCTCATCGAACTTTCGGGCGTAATCGGCATTCTGCACCCCGTATTTATTGACCGGAATCCAGAGCGGTTCGAGCGGTTCGAGATGCATCAGCAGGTCGTTGACCACCACGCGCGCATCGCCGAAGCGGTCGATCAACTTGTCGGCCAGCATCATGCCATCCATCCCGCCGAACGGATGGTTCGCCACAAAGAGATAACGTCCCGAAGGGTCGAGTTTTTCAAGTCCTTCGACCGAATAGGTGATCTGCCATTCGCGGAAACATGCGCGGATAAAATCCTGCGGCGAAAGGCTCCAATAATGTTCCAGAATGTAGTTGATCTCCGATTCGTGAATCGTGCGGCGCAACCAATCGACCACCCAACGCGGAACCCAACGCGCCAATCGAGGCGCTTTGGTGCTGAGGATCGAACCGATGTCTATTTGAGGCATGGAATTGTGTAAAAATTATTATCGGCAAATATAGATATTCTTTTTCGAAAATTCGCTAACTTTACACCCAAATTGACCCTTCAAAACAACGAATATGTCTGCCTATCATACACCTGTGCTGTTGGAAGAATCAGTCGGACTGCTCGATATACGTCCCGATGGGGTTTACGCCGACCTTACTTTCGGTGGCGGTGGCCACTCGCGCCGTATCCTCCAAAATCTGGGCGATAACGGCCGTCTGTACGCCTTCGACCAAGACCGCGATACACGTGCCAATGCCCCCGATGATCCGCGATTCCACTATGTCGAGAGCAATTTCCGCTTTCTGCGCGGAGCTCTGCGGTTGCGTGGGGTGACTGAGGTGGACGGAATTTTGGCCGATCTGGGCGTTTCATCGCACCATTTCGATGCCATCGAACGCGGTTTCTCGTTCCGCGGCGAGGCTCCATTGGACATGCGGATGAATCAACGCGGCCGATTGACTGCGGCCGATGTCGTCAACAGCTATTCGGCCGAAGAGTTGACCCGAATATTGGGCGACTGGGGCGAGATCGACACCCCCTGGAAAGTGGCCGGTTGTCTGGTCAAAGCCCGCACGACCAACCCAATCACCACAACGGCCGAATTGGTCGAGGCGGTCAAACCCTGTACTCCCAAGAGGGACGAATCGAAATTTTTGACCAAACTCTTTCAGGCGTTGCGCATCGAGGTCAATGGCGAGATGGAGGCGTTACAAATGGCCTTGGAGCAGAGTTTGAAGGTGTTGCGACCGGGTGGACGATTGGTGGTGATCGCGTATCACTCGCTCGAAGATCGGTTGGTGAAGAACTTCATGCGCAGCGGAAATTTTTCGGGACAGCTCACCAAAGATTTTTTCGGGCGCGCCGAGGTGCCGTTCGAATTGGTGACGCGCAAAGCATGGATCCCCTCGGACGAGGAGTTGGAGCGAAATCCGCGATCGCGATCGGCCAAATTGCGGTGCGCGGAGAAAAAATAAGGAAACGTTGATGTTCTAATTGTTATAATTTGTCATTGTGATTCGCGATCATGAATTCGACCCCGTGACCCCCGAAGAGGAGGAGCGTCGCACACAGGAGCAGGAGTTTGCTCGCCGTGTGCGCCGAGAGGTGCTGCGCATGAATCGGGGAGAAGCCGACGAGGATTTACGTGCCGATGAACAGCAGGAGGCCGAGGTCAAAGCCGAAGCCGAAAAAGAGGCCGAAAAAGAGCACCGGCGAACATCGAGCACCTTCTGGCAACTCTTTTCGGGGACGATACTCGTGCGCGAAAGCGTGTCGAAATACTATCCCTATCTGCTCTGCATCGCCGCGATGTTTTTTCTCAGCATCGCCGTCATGTTCTGGTCACTACACCTCGATATGCGCTATTCGCGGCTCGAACGCGATGTGCAGAAACTCCGCGAACACTCAATCCGTTTGCAAGAACAACGCTACCGCCGCACAACCCATTCGACCATTGTCGAGGAGTTGCAGCGGCGCGGAATCGAACTGAACGATCCATCGGCCCCCGGCGAAATCATCGAAAACTGACCATGAAAAAGGAGCCGTCAAAGATCAAAAGCGATATTTTATTGCGAGTGCGGATGCTCTATGTACTCTTCATCCTCATCGGTTCGGTCGTATTGATACGGCTGATCTGGGTGCAGTTGTTCAGTGCGGAGGTCAACTACAACGCCAATCGACTGGCCAGTCGGATCTTCACCGAAGAGATCATCACGGCGCAGCGCGGCAGCATCCTCGCTCGGCGTGGAGAACCGCTCGCCACCTCAATTTTCCGTTATCAGGTAGCTTTCGACTTCGCTTCGCCCGGACTCGATTCGCTCAAAATGTTTCGCGAACAGAGCGACTCGTTGGCCAAACTACTCGCCGCTTTCTTTCAAGACAAACCCGCGTCGGAATATGCCCGCATGTTTCGCGAGGAGCATGCGCGCCACTACCGCCTTGTTCGGGGGCGCGACACCACCTATTACCGCTCGGAGGGGCGCATCGGACGGCTGATCGACCGATTACGCGGCGAAGAGTTCATCAAACACCGTATTTACGACACCATTCGCAACCACAAACCCGTCAACATTCTGCCGCGTGAAGTGGACTTCGCCGAGTGGGAGAAACTGCGCACCTACCCGCTGCTGAACTGGAACATGGGCATGGTCTACTCGCTCATCAAACGCGATGAGCGGATCTATCCGCAGGATCGGCTGGCACGCCGCACGATCGGACTTTTGGGCGATCAGGGAAACTACGGAATCGAAGTCGCCTATCAGAAAGAGTTGGCCGGTCGCGATGGAAAAGCCATGCGACAACGAATCGCCCGCGGCTTTTACGGCCGCGTAGCAGGGGGCGATCATCAGGATCCGGTCGATGGGTTCGACTTGGTGACCACGCTCGACCTCGATTTGCAGGATGTGGCCGACAAAGCCCTGCGCCACCAACTCGAAACACAGAACGCGCTGTGGGGAACTACGATCGTCATGGAGACCCGCACGGGCGAGATTCTGGCGTTGGCCAATCTGGGGCGCAACAGCGACGGAAGCTACATGGAGCGCGAAAATTATGCCCTTGCTCGTTCGATGGAACCGGGGTCGACCTTTAAGTTGGCCACCATGTTGACCCTGCTTGACGATGCCGGCATGTCACCCTCAACCTCCTACGATACCCACAACGGCGATGCCGTCACGGTCGGCCCTGCCAAAAAAATCGCCGACTCTCACCGTGGTGATCGCGTGATTTCGTTGCGGCGTGCCGTATCGGGATCATCAAACGTCTACTTCGCCAAAGCGATGTGGGACTACTACGGTATCACCGGCAAAAAGAGAGATTACAGCGACTTTCTCCACGAAAAACTACATCTGGGCGAGACGGTCGGATTGGAGCGGTTGGGCGAGCGAAAACCTTCGATCACAACCGATTGGAAGGTCAACGATCCGGGTGTGATGCTGGTAAAAATGAGTTACGGATACCGGGTCAAGTTAGCTCCGATACAGATGATTACGTTGTACAACGCCATTGCCAACGATGGTCGAATGATCTCGCCGATTCTGATTCGCGAGATGCGCCGCGGAGAGCGCGTCGAAGAGCGTTTCGAGAGTAAGACGATCGCATCGTCGATCTGTTCGCGTTCGACACTGCGCGAGGTGCAACGTTGTCTGGAAGCGGTCTGCACCGAAGGGACAGCCAGCCAATTTTTCCGCGACACGACTCGCATGCGCGTGGCGGCAAAGACCGGTACGGCACAGGTGACGGAGCGCACGGGCGGTTATTATCTGGGAACCGTAGTCGCCTATTTTCCGGCCGATGCTCCCCGCTACACCGTACTCACCACCATCGAAACACAAGCGCAGCCCGGAAAAGCCTATTATGGTGGCCCGTTGGCCGGCCCCGTTGTCAAACGCATGGTGGACTATATCTACAACCGCAACCACGACTGGTATGCACGCATCGAGCGGAGCAGCAAACGCCACTACCCCGATCGTGTGAAGGGGGGCGACATCGCACAGATTCGTCATGTGGCCGGAAAACTTTCGCCCGACACTGACTACGATCACCGCAACGGCTGGGGACGGACAACGGTCGATAGTAGCGCGACTGTCAAGATTACATCGCTGAAAAATCAGGTCGGGGTGATGCCCGATGTGCGCGGTATGGGGTTGAAGGATGCCCTGTTTCTGCTGGAAAGTTGCGGACTGCGTGTCCACTTCGCCGGACAGGGTGCTGTCGTGCAGCAGAGCATCGCGGGCGGAACCCGGATCACGGCCGGAACGACCGTTGCCATCGAATTGAAATGATGAACATAAATAGATAAAAATGAAGAAAATCTCTGAAATTGTGAGCAGTACGCCCGTTGTTGCGATCAACGGTGCGCAAGATGCTTCGGTCGAGGCTCTGGTCTACGATTCGCGTGCCGTGAAGGCCGGCGATTGTTTCTTCGCGGTGGTCGGCACACAATGCGATGGCCACCAATATATCGCAACCGCTATCGAAAAGGGTGCTGTGGCTATCGTATGCCAACAGTTGCCGCAGAGGGTCGATCCTCGCATCTGTTACGTGGTTGTCGCCGACTCTGCGGGGGCAATGGCCGATATGGCCGCGGCATTCTACAACCACCCCTCGCGCGAACTAAAATTGGTCGGAATAACCGGAACGAACGGAAAAACAACCACCGTAACCCTACTCTATGATCTGGTACGAGCGTTGGGTTTTCACGCCGGACTGATCTCAACGGTGGTCTACAAGATAGGCGATCGCGTGATCGAATCGACCCACACCACGCCCGATTCGATCCGCCTCAACGCCATGATACGCGAGATGGCGGATGAGGGGTGCGAATACTGCTTCATGGAGTGCTCGTCACACGCCATCGTGCAGGAGCGCACGCGCGGACTGCACTTCGCCGGAGGGCTCTTCTCCAACATCACCCACGACCACCTCGACTACCACAAGACCTTTGCCGAGTATATCAAGGCCAAGAAAAAGTTCTTCGATGGATTGGGAAAAGGGGCCTTTGCGCTGATCAACACAGACGACCGCAACGGCCGTATCATGGTACAGAACACCGCGGCCGATATATACACCTACTCGCTGCAATCCATGGCCGATTTTCGCTGCAAGATCGTGGAGATGCAGTTGGACGGCATGCTGCTACGGATTGACGGGCAGGAGCTCTGGGTCGGTCTGTTGGGACGATTCAACGCCTACAACCTGCTGGCGGTCTACGCCACAGCCGTGTTACTGGGGTTGGACAAGAGCGAGGTGTTGCGCGTATTGAGCTCGTTGCACGCCGTGAGCGGTCGTTTCGAGCGTGTTTGTGCGCCAAACGGCACAACGGCCATTGTCGATTACGCCCATACACCCGATGCGTTGGAGAACGTCATTCAGACCATCGAGGAGATCCGCAAACCGGCACAGCAACTCATCGTCGTTTGCGGTTGCGGAGGCGATCGCGACCGCACCAAACGACCCGAAATGGCAGCGATCGCTGTGAAATATGCCTCAACGGCGATCTTCACCTCCGATAATCCGCGCCACGAACAACCCGAAGCCATTTTGGACGATATGGTGGCCGGGATTGACCCTTCGGCACGTTATCTCCGCATCTGCGACCGCACCGAAGCCATTCGCACGGCCGTAATGCTCGCTCACGCCGGTGACATCCTGCTCATCGCCGGAAAAGGGCACGAAACCTACCAGATCGTAGGCGACGTGAAGCACCATTTCGATGACCGCGAAGAGGTACGCAAGGCCTTCGGCTTCATGAAGAGTTAGGGTCTGCTAACAACCGCCCTTCTTTTATGATCCCTCTTTATACTATATAATTTAAATTTTGAATTCTCTTATGCTTTATCACTTTTTTCGATACCTCGACCAAACCTACAACCTACCCGGATCGGGTATGTTTCAATACATTTCGTTCCGCGCGGCGGCAGCGATCATCCTTTCGCTGCTGATCGTCATCATCTTCGGGCGCAAGATCATCGACTTCCTGCAACGCAAGCAGATCGGCGAGGAGATCCGCAACCTTGGGCTCGAAGGCCAACTCCAAAAACGCGGCACTCCTACCATGGGCGGCGCGATCATTCTGCTGGCGATCCTCGTTCCGACTCTGCTATTCGGGCGACTCGACAACATCTACACCCAACTACTCATCGTTTCGACCGTATGGCTGGGGCTGATCGGTGGTCTGGACGACTACATCAAGGTCTTCCGCCACAAGAAAGAGGGGCTGAAAGGGCGTTTCAAGATTGTCGGACAGATCGGCTTGGGCATTATCGTCGGCACTACAATGTGGCTTTCGCCGCAGATCGTTGTGCGCGAGAAGGTGACGCAACCCGTCGAGACGGTCTACATGGACGAAGACGGTTCGGTGCTCGAAAGCGTACAACAGCGCGTTGTGCTCAGTTCAGAAAACACCAAAAACACCAAAACCACGATTCCGTTTATCAAAAACAACGAGTTTGATTACGGCTGGCTGACGGGTGGCAACACCGCGGCCACGTGGCTGTTATATGTAATCGTGGCGATCTTTGTCGTAACGGCCGTGTCGAACGGAGCCAATCTGACCGATGGATTAGACGGTCTGGTGACGGGCGTTTCGGTGCCGATTGTGGCGGTATTGGGCGTGTTGGCCTATCTTTCGGGACACATCGTCTATGCCGACTACCTCAACATCATGTACATACCCGACAGCGGCGAATTGGTCGTTTTCGCGGCAGCGATGGTTGGGGCACTGGTCGGATTTTTGTGGTACAACTCCTTTCCGGCGCAGATCTTTATGGGCGACACCGGTTCGCTGGCCATCGGCGGCGTGATCGGGGTCTTCGCACTCTGCATCCGTAAAGAGCTGCTGCTGCCGTTGTTGTGCGGCGTTTTCTTGGTTGAGAGTTTCTCGGTGATGTTGCAGGTAGGTTATTTCAAATATACCAAACATAAATATGGAGAAGGTCGGCGCATCTTTCTCATGTCACCGATTCATCACCATTTCCAAAAACGCGGCATCTTCGAAACCAAGATTGTCACCCGTTTTTGGATCATCTCGCTGCTGATTGCAGCGGTCACACTCGTCACGTTGAAAATCAGATAATCATGAAAAAAATCGTTGTCTTGGGCGGAGGAATCAGCGGGTACGGATCTGCCATTCTCGCCCAAAAAAAGGGATTCGAGGTTTTTTTGTCGGACGCAGGGCGAATCGCCGACCGCTACAAGGCGAAACTCGATGAATGGGGTGTTCCCTACGAAGAGGGAGAGCACACCGAGGAGCGGATTCTGGCCGCCTCGGAGGTGGTCAAATCGCCGGGGATTCCCGAATCGGCAGCCATCGTGCAGAAGATCCGCGCAGCGGGTATTCCGGTGATCTCCGAAATGGAGTTCGCGGGACGGTACATGGGCACGGCGAAGTGCATCTGCATCACCGGTTCGAACGGAAAGACAACGACCACTTCGCTCATCTACAAGATCATGCGCGATGCCGGCATGAAGGTGGCGTTGGGCGGAAACATCGGCGAGAGTTTCGCCTATTCGGTGGCAACCGGAGAGTTCGATTGGTACGTGTTGGAGCTCAGTTCGTTCCAGTTGGACGGCATGTATAAATTCCGCGCCCACGTCGGTGTATTGATGAACATCACCCCCGACCATCTCGACCGCTACGACCACTGCTTTCAGAACTATGTGGACTCGAAGATGCGCATCACGCAGAATATGACTTCGCGCGATTTTTTTGTCTATTCGGGCGACGATGAGGTGATTTGGGAGCAGATACCCAAATATGATTTCCGGATGAAACAGCTCCCGTTTGCCGCCAAAACGGCCGTGGCAAGCGGTGCGGGTGACGCTTTTCTGTGTGACGGTAAATTCACGGCATCGGTCGGCGGCGAATCATTGGAAATAGATACCAAAAAGATGCAGATCAGCGGTTTGCACAATGCATACAACGCGATGGCTGCCGCGCTCGCCACGCTGGCTGCCGGCATCGCACCGGCCAAAATCCGCAAGTCAATCTACGATTTCGCACCGGTGGAGCATCGGTTGGAACCGGTCATTGAGCGTGGGGGAGTACTCTGGATCAACGACTCGAAGGGGACGAATGTCGATTCGGTCTACTATGCATTGGAGAGCATGACCCGTCCGGTGGTCTGGATTGCCGGCGGGACGGACAAGGGAAACGACTATGAACCGCTGAAAGCTTTTGCTCGCCAGAAGGTACATACGCTGGTCTGCATGGGGTTGGATAACGCCAAACTGGTGCATGATTTTTCGGGAATTGTTCCCGAAGTGATCTCAACGGCCTCACTGGACGAGGCGATGTGCGCCGCAAAGCGTGCCGCAAAGTCGGGCGATGTGGTGCTTTTGTCGCCCGCATGCGCCAGTTTCGACCTCTTCAAAAATTACGAAAACCGAGGAGAACTCTTCAAAGAGTGGGTTCATAAAAACGCTTAACCGATGAAACCGGACGATCAGGATCTCAATCCAGAAAATGGGCAGGCCGCTCCGGCCGAGAAACCGCATTCGCAACTCTTCATGGGCGACCGTGTGCTGTGGATCATCATCGCCGCGCTGGCCGTGATCTCGGTGCTGGTGGTCTATTCGTCTACGGCCAAAATGGCTTACGATGCCCATACGGCACGCTCAACAGCGCATTTTCTGCGGCAACAGGTGATGATTATCGTGGTCAGCCTCTTTATCATGGTGGCCGTGCATCGTATCAACTGCCGCGTCTATTACGTCTTGGCTCGTCCGGCCTATTTTCTCTCGGTACTGCTCACCATTGCCGTCTACTTCATCGGCGCAACGACCAACGGTGCTGCCCGATGGATTCCGTTAGGCCCGTTTCAGTTTCAACCCTCGGAGGCGTTGAAAGTTGCCACGGTGCTCTTTTTAGCACAACAATTGGCCGGCCGGCAGTCGAAGATCGACAAGATACGCATCGTGCCGACGTGGCGTTTCTGGACGTGGCGATCGTCGCCGCAACAGCGCAAAATCTGGCGCGAGGGGACCGCTCCGATTCTGCTCCCCGTGTTGATCTCGTGTGTGGTGATCTTTCCGGCGCACACCTCGTCGGCGGTGCTGGTCTTCATGGCCTCGTGGGTGATGATGCTCATCGGGCGCGTAAGAACCGCAGAGTTGCTCAAATTGGTGGGCTGGGCGGTGGCCGGCATTGTGGTCATCATGTCGCTCAATTTGGGGCGTAGCGAGACGGCCGAAGGGCGTGTTTCAACTTGGATTCATCTCTGGACCAACTCACAAACGGCAAAACCGATCGAACACCTCACCGATACCGAACGCTCGATGATCGCCATCCACAACGGCGGAATATTGGGCGAAGGTGCCGGACAGAGCGCGATGCGCGTGGAGATGATTCACCCCGAAAGCGACTACGCCTACGCCTTCTTTGTCGAGGAGTACGGATTGCTGTTGGCGATCGTGTTGCTGATGCTCTATCTGTGGGTTTTCTTCCGCGCAATCGAGATTTTCAGGCGATGCGGAACCGCTTTTCCCGGACTACTCGTGTTGGGGCTGGCGTTGTTAATTACGTGTCAGGCATTGTTGCATATTATGGTGACTGTCAATTTGATACCGGAAACAGGACAAACCCTGCCGCTCATCTCGCGCGGAGGTTCTTCGGTGCTCTTCACCACCATAGCCCTCGGCATGATCCTGAGTGTCAGCCGTCAAAATGATGAAAAATCACACGATACACCCAAGGCGGAGAGCATTTACGAGAGAGGGTAGGAGGCTCCACAGAGTCGGAGATCGGGTGAAAAAAGATTAAAAAAATTGAACACTATGGAGGAGATCAGACTGGATAAATATTTGTGGGCGGTGCGCATCTTCAAGACGCGAAGTGATGCCGCAGAGGCCATTCGCACCAACAAAGTGACCGTCAACGGAGGATTCGCAAAACCTTCGCGCGAGGCCAAAATAGGCGATACGGTAGCCGTGCGCCGGCAACAAGTGACCTACTCGTACAAGATTATCGATCTGGTATCGAGCCGTCAACCCGCCAAAAACGTACCGGCGTACTGTCTGAATGTCACCCCGCAGGAGGAGTTGGATAAACTCAACGTTCCGCGCGAAACAATCTTCATCGCACGCGATCGCGGAACCGGTCGCCCCACCAAAAAGGAGCGGCGAGAGTTGGATTCGGTGATGAACCAAATCGGGGATTAAAACAAAAAAATCGGGTTGTGCTTGACGGCGTTTGTCGCCCGCTGCACAACCCGATTTTTTTGAACCGCAAGGCTCTACCTCACTACTCGAAATCAAGTTTATAGGGGGAGTACATCACAATACCCTGTTGGCGCGTAGCCTCCTGCACGGCGGTGTACTCCTTCATCATCATCCCCAGATCGGAACGGTCAAAAGCGGCGCGGATATTCATATTGAGCGAGGCGATGATTGCGGCCAGTCCGCTCGGCGTATCCAACTGCTCAACAACCCGAAATTCGGTGCCTAATCCCGCCTTGTCGGCCGCTTGGGCAATGGCGTATTTCAACCCTCCATAACCATCAATGAGGCCGATGCCAAGCGCATCTTCGCCCGACCAGACACGACCGCCGGCAATGTCGAGAACCTTCTCAATGGGCAGATTACGCCCCTCGGCAACCAACGTCGTAAAGGTGGTGTAGACCTTATCGACCCCACGCATCACCACAGCGCGCTCCGCCGGTGTCAACGCCGAGGAGATTCCCATACCGGCCGAGGTGTTGCTCTTCACAGCATCAAGAGTGATTCCCAACTTATTCTTCAACGCATCAATCGTATTGAAATACATGCCAAACACACCGATCGAACCAGTCAGCGTCGTGCGATCGGCCACAATCACATCGGCCGGAGCGGAGATGTAGTAACCACCACTTGCGGCATAGGAACCCATCGACACCACCACCGGTTTTTCGGCTTTGAGTAGCTCCATCTCGCGCCAGATTACATCCGAGGCCAACGCACTACCTCCGGGAGAGTTGACACGCAACACCACAGCTTTGATCTTCTCATTTTCGCGTACTTTGGCCAATTTGGCCGCCAACGAGTTACCGAAGACCTCTTTTCCACTCCCTTCGCCATCGACAATAGCCCCGTCGGCATAGACGATCGCCACCTGATCGGCACTGAGTTTATGGAGGTCGGAGGTGACCTGCGATGCGTAATCACCAAGCGACACGTAGGCATATTCGCCCTTCTCATCGGCCGTGGCTCCCAAGCGTGCAAAGATCTCCTTCATACCATCCTCATAGAGCAGGCTATCGACAAACCCATTCTTCACGGCCTCTTCGGGCAACGACACTTCGAGGCGATCGGTAATCTGACGCATACGCACCGAATCAATTCCGCGCGATGCACAGACCGCTCCCGACACCGTCCCCCACAACGAATTGGTCAGTTGTTGCATCTGCTCGCGATTGGCCGGCGACATCTTGTCGTAGATATAAGGTTCTACGGCACTCTTATATTTGCAGGCCGTGGGGCGGAAAACCTCGGCTTTGAGGTCGAGTTTGTCGAACAACCCTTTGTAGAACATTAAATTGAACGAGAAACCCGACCAATCCATGCCCCCTTCGGGTTGCATGTAGATCTTATCGGCTACCGATGCCAGATAGTACTGTCCCTGCGAATAGGTTTCGTTGTAGGAGACCACAAATTTACCGCTCTGCTTGAACTCGGCAATCGCTTCGCGCAACTCTTCGGCAAGGGCAGTACCCGAAATGCCACCGCCGCCGTTCATGCGGAGATAGATACCCTCGATCCGTTCATCGGCTGCGGCGGCCTCGATAGCTCGCAACGCCTTGAAGATCGGAAGAAATTCGGTCGTTTGCATCGTCGAAAAATTCAATCCGGCAAGCGGATCGTTGGACGGGGCATCGGTAATAACCTCCGAAAGATCAATCTTTAAAATCGCTTTCGAGGGGACAGTAACCGACTTCTCCACGGAGCCGGCAATGGCTACCAAAATAGCAATCCCCAGAAAAATAACCAGAAATGAGCCTAATACAAAGGCAAGCAATCCGGCTAAAAATGTCTTCATGAAATTCATAATGCGCTCTATTTTTTATTGTTATGCATCAATATCTGCTGCAAATATACTATGCTGTTTCATTAAAAATATCGTTATCTTTGCGCTTGTTGCTTTTTAG
>CAYOKU010000054.1:0-17804 GCA_964404645.1 uncultured Alistipes sp. | reverse complement strand
CACGGTTTCGCGCATCGGTGTTGCTCACTTGGAAACGAACCTCAACCGTAAATTGCGGGAAAGTTTGCGGAAATCCCTCGGCCGAAAGTCCGGCTCCACCGGTGAACATCGGCAACGAAGAGGAGATTATCGCCTCGGTGGTGATGACATAGGTAGCCGTAACCGATGTTGCCGGCACCGAGCCGTCCTCGCACACCAAACGCAACGGCAAGGCGTAACTTTCGCCGATCAGATCGGCCGTCAACGGTTTGATATGAATCTTCGTGGCTCCTGCACTGAATTTTCCGGCAGCAATTGTCACATCAGACTCCATCTCATAGGCTTTTTCGGGTAGCACAACATAGCCCGAAGCTTGTTGTGCATTGTATTTATCGAGTACCGACTGGTCAACGACAAATTTGAGTTTGGTCTCTTTTTTGGCCGCCTCGCTTAGGCAGGCCGTTATCACCGCTTCACCACCGCGATCGGTGATGGTCACCTTGGTATTTTTGCCCGATGCACTTTCGCTCACAAAGGCATGAATGCCGAGGGTATCGTATTCGGCATCGTTGCACGCACCCAAGACCAAGGTAAAAGCAGCACAGCATAAAGCCACTATTTTATTTGTTTTCATCTTCAATCTTACTTTTTGAGTTCGACTTAGTTCAATGCGGGGTTAGCCGACTGTATAGCCGTGCGCATCCACTTATAGGAGGGTTTATTGACCGCTTCGTACCCAAATTGGTAGCCACCGAATCCTCCTTTGAGATACCCGTTGAGCGGTTGCCAACGTGCCATGCCCACCAACGACGGACAATCCTTCTTTTTGAGCCGTTCGCCTGTCCGTAGTGTCCAGAAATAACCGCCATCCAGCGCATTAATGGCACTTTCGAGATTTTCAGTGACAATAAAACGAGTCGTCACCTCCTCCTCGGTAAGCACTCCATTGAAGGCGCGAATAACGCTATTCAATCTCGAATCCATCTGCGATTCGCCCGTACCGGCACTCGGCGAGGGGGTTCCTCCCGACACGGAGTAGGCCTGCGAGATCAGATAGTCGAAATAGACCCCCGAATGAGCCGGCAACTGGGTCAATTCGCCGTCAACAACGAGCATTTTGCCAGAGGTGGACTTTGGCCCAAGGTGTTGCGATAACTCATCAAGGAACCAGGTCACGTAGGTATCGTTCTCATCGAGTTTTCCATAAACGCCATCGACATTGGGTTCGAAGTCGATATCCAAACCAGCATAGTTATATCTGAGAATAGTGTCGGTAATTGCACGTGCATACTTGGCCATCGAGGCTTTGATCGCTGCCTCATCGCCATCGACCCATCCCCAGAATTTTTCGCGAGTCGCTTCATCTTTGTCGAATTCGGCGGGGGTACACCCTTTACCAATATGCTGAATAAAGGTACAAATCAGCACCTTGGTTCCTTTTTGCTCCTGCACAAAGCGGAGATCTTCGATTTTGCTTTGCGAGAGGTTTCCGGCGTTATTCCACAACGAGATGATGTCCATGCTGTCGGGCACACCGGCCAACATGTTGGTCGTTGATGCTGCGGCATCGTTCCAGCCGCTAAACCATCCGAACGAAACGGAGTGTTTACTTTTTTTGTAGTTACGCAATGCCTCGTAGTAAGAGGCTGGTCGTGCCGGTTGAGTGGGATCGTAGGTCACGATTTTTTCAGGCTCAGCCTGTGTCCAGTCGCTACAATTGGTCAAAGCCGATGCAAAGAGCACGACCACGGCCAATGTCCATATCTTTCTATTGAGCTTCATGTTATCAATTTTCATTTAGGGTTCGATACTATTTTTTCTTGGCCCAGAAAAGATCCGTTGCCTCGTTATCCGCACCACCCAACTGAGCCACCGCCTTTTCGTAATTCTGTTTATTGAGGTTCTTCTCGGTGTATGGGTAACGCAATCGGCGCATGCCACGGTTCAAATCGGTGATGTGCCCCCCGCTGAGGTTGTCAATTGCCGGAGCCAATTCGGGATAACCTGTGCGGCGAAACTCGGCCCACGCTTCAAGTCCCATCGGGAAGTTTGCGATCCATTTTTGGGTGAGAATACGTTCGAGATTCTTCTCCTTACCATCACTCTCGTTCCAAGCAATCTTGATCTCCGATACCCGATCATAGTTATACTTCGACCCGCGCGGATCGTCCTTATGATCCGCCGGCACAAGCGTTGCATTGCCAATGTAAGCGGTCACAGCATCGCTTGGAATCTTATATTGCTCCATCGACATACGCACACCTGCCTCGTAGTTGGCTTGTGCCGTACCGGCAACACTCCACCCTTTGAGAGCCGCTTCGGCACGCAGGAAATGAGTTTCAGCTGCCACGAAGATCGGCAAAAGGGTCGAAGACTCAACATTGGGCAACGAATACCCCTTCACGGCATCCTTCTCGAATCCGGCCGTACCACTGCGCATACCGATGTAGAGGTTGGCATTGAATCCCGACTTTTGGAAATAGGATGCGCAACGCGGATCGTTGTATCCCACCATGTAGTCCACAATCGAGGCATTGATCCGTAGATCGCCCCACGAAGCCGATGCAAGTTGGTAGGGGTTCCCTTGTACTCCGGGGTTCATCATCGCATTCTGCGCATTGGTCTCGATCAAACCGGCAACGTGCGAGCAGGCAGCCTCGGCCGCTTGTTGGTTGTTGGTACGAATCGCAATCCGCAGACAGAGCGAGTTAGCCAGTCGTGCCCATGCGGCATAGTCGCCGTTGAACACGCGGTCGTTTCCGGCCAATGGTCGCGATGAGGGAAATTCGGTGGCATAAGCCGCCAAAATCGTAGCAGCATCGGTCAGATTGGCAATCAACTCTTTGTAAACATCCTCGGCCGAGTCATACTCGACATAGAACGAACCATTGGCGACTTTGCTGTACGGAATCGCACCGTAGCAATCAGCTACGCGCAACATCACCGCGGCACGCACCAATTGCGCCATGGCAAAGTAGTGACCCGAACCACTGGTGGATTTGGCGATGTCGAAGTAGTTGGCGTAAATATCTTCGAACATCGTATTATAAGGAACGGCGTTCCAGCCATCGGAAGCATTGAACGTATCGAAGTTCTGACCTCCCCAGCGATTCGAGAGCGTAAAATAACCACCCAGCGAACCAACCATCTGGTCGATCATCTGCGAGTCATTCTGCTGCACATACATCATAGCATCGATCATCGTGGGAAGCAGCACCGCGGGGTCGCCCTTGTAAAGAGCATAGGGGTCGCTATTATACTCCTCGAAATTACTCGTGCAACCAATAAAGCCGCACACCGAGAGGAAAAAGAGGGCTATTTTAATGATATTTTTCATAGGTAGGCTCATGATTAGAATTGCAATTTCACATTGAAACCAAGGTTGCGGGTGCTCGGTTGCATGAAATAATCAACCCCTTGGTAGAAGGTATTGTTCGTTGCGGCCGATATTTCGGGATCGAACGGCGCTTTGCAGTAGATCATCCAAAGGTTCTTGGCCACAAAACCGACCGTAAGTTTGACCTTATTGCGGAACCATTTTGCCGGCAGCGCATATTGAAGGCTCAACTCTTGCAAACGCACATTCGAGGCGTTGTAGAGGTAGTAAGCTCCATAACCACCCTCGGCTGAGGAGATGGCCGAATAGTACTTCTCGGCAGAGACCATACCGCTGTTGATTGCAACACCACCGCGATCGCGTGCCGTTGCCGTAACCTGCGAAGCCCCATAATAATCGAGGATACCCTGCGTTGCCGAGTAGGTTTTACCCCCGATGCGAGCCGCAAAAACCAGATTCAGATCCACCCCTTTGTAACCAAAACTGTTTGACCACCCCATTGAGTAGCGCGGTGAGAGCTGCCCCACCTTGCGGAATTCGGTTTCGGCAATCGAAAGGTTGCCTGTCGAAGGGTCAACCGCAATATGACCGTTCAGATCGCGTTTGAGTTCGTGGTTGATGTAGATGTCGGTCATCGAACCGCCCTCTCGCAGAATCACCTGCGGAGCAACGTTGCTCGCACCAAGCCAATCTTTTTGAATCTCATCATCGGTGATCGGAGTTCCTGTAATAGGATTGATCTGTCCTTTGGCCAATCGCTTGATTTCATTGCGATTCAACGTAAAGGTATAAGTCGAATTCCACGTAAAGTCACGCCATTTGTTCGCATAGCCGAGCGTTAACTCGACCCCTTGGTTTTGCACGTCACCCGCCTGAACGATCACCTCTTTATAACCCGACGATGAGGGCAGCGGTGCATAGATGGTTTGGTGGTAGGTATTCGAGCGATAATAGGTCGCATCAATGGTGATGTGTTTGAAGAGGCGAGCATTGATACCTAACTCCCACGATTTGGTGTCTTCCGGTTGCAGATCGAAGGCTGGGAAGGTGGTGGGTTTGCTCCAATTGTGGGTCTGTTCGTTGAACGAATAGGCCGGATTGGAGAGGTAGCGTTTGAAGGCCGATGCCACCTGCGAATAGGAGCCGCGCACCTTTAAGAAAGAGAGCCATTCGGGCATAGGTAACATGTTCGAAACCACCATCGAAAGACCAGCCGAGGGGTAGAAGAACGAACTGTTTTTCGAGAAGGCCAACTGCGAAGCCCAATCGTTACGACCCGTCAATGTGAGATACAACATCGAACGCCAACCAACCTCTACCGAGGCAAAAACGCCCTGCGTTTGATCGTGCCAACCCGACTGAATCGGTTTGTATTTTTCTTGATAGTTCAGGTTATTCTTCGCGAAGTGATTGACGATCAGCAGGTCACCCGCTCCGCCATCCTGCTCGAAACGTTGGTTGTTGATCGAGGCTCCGACATTGGCCGACAGCGTCCAATCCTCCCCAAAACTCTTGTTGATATTCAGCATCACATCTCCGTAGAAGCTACGATCGTGCTGCGTTTGATCTTCATAGCCGCCGTTCGGGCCGCAAAAAGTAGTCAGTGTCGATGCGTACTTTTTTTGCGTGATGCGATACTCCGAGTTATCGACCTTTACACGGCCGGTGATATTCATCCAATCGGTGATGTTCCATTTGAGTGACATGTTGAGCATATATCGCCGTTTGTCCGATTCACGCTGCATGCGTTTTTGAATCCAATAAGGATTCTGCAACGAGTGCGCCCCCTCGCCATAGGGCCAATACTGCACCATGTAACCACGTACCGGATCCCAACGTTCGAACAAACGAATTTCGTCAAAATCATCGCTACGCGGAAAGAGGTAGAGCGAGGGTAGCGGGTTGTTGTACTTACCCTGCGAAACCATGTTGGCGTCCTTCTGGATAATCATACTTCCTCCGAAGTCAAGAACCAACTTATCTTTGGCAAAGGAGGTCGTATTGCGAGCCGAGAAGTTGTAACGCTCATAGGTGTTGGCCGGAATAATACCATTGGCGTGCGTTGTAGAGGCCGAAACATAGGTCTGATTGCGCTCGTTTCCGGTCGATACCGACACGGCGTTGATGACATTGGAACCCGTATTGAAAAATTTTCGGGGATCAAAGTTACTCGATGTCTGCGGCCCCCAATTTTTCAAACCGGAACTTGTCCCATAACTATGCTGCATATCGGGGAGCTGACTCACCTTTGAAAAGGTCGTTGAGTTGCTGATCGTCACGACCGTGCGATCTTTCACGCCTCGTTTGGTATTGATAATCACCACACCGTTGGCAGCATCCGAACCATAAAGAGCGGCAGCCGATGGGCCTGTGAGCATATTGATCGACTCAATATCTTCGGGGTTGATATCGGAGATGCTCTCCGAGCCGGTCTGCACATCGTAGGCTCCACCCGAACCGCCGAAGTTGTGGTTATACATCGGGATACCGTCAATCACATAGAGCACATTATTTCCCTTCTCGATGGACTTCTCGCCGCGCATCACCACACGCACACCGCCACCGGGGCCATTGGCTCCGCTGTTGATCTGCACACCGGCAACCTTACCTACCAACGAATTCATGAAACTGGCGTCCTTGACCGTAGTCAACTCCTCCGACTTGATCTGCTGCACGTTGTAGGAGAGTGCCTTCTCTTGGCGTTTGATACCCAAAGCAGTCACCACAACCCCTTCTACCTCGACCGAGGCATCGTGGAGTGTAATCTGGAAGGCGCTACGTGAACCGACCACTACCTCTTGGGTATCGTAACCCAAATAGTTGAATACCAACACGGGGTTCTCTACCGTCGCAGGTACGGTGAGTGCAAATTGTCCATTTACATCGGTTGAAACTCCGACCGTCGTTCCTTTGACGATCACCGAGGCTCCGATGATGGGCTGTCCGGCAACGGATAGCACGACACCGCTCAACGACAGGGCTTTGCGTTCAATTTTAGACAGAACGATATACTTTCCGTCGATCTTATAGCGCACGTCGGTTCCTTTGACCATCTGGGTCAACGCCTCACTGAGCGGACGGGCAGTGACGTTAACGCTTACAATACTGTTGATGTTGACATCTTTGTTCGATAGAAACAGATAAGAAGTCTGACTCTCTATTTCATTCATCACGCGCTCCATGTGAACACTGCTTAGTTTGATCGTCACAGAGGTGTTTTGCGCATAAATCCGTGTGCTTGAAACCAGCGCACACACGAAAAAAAAGAGTGTAAACAAGCATTTAATTTGCTGAATACCTTTTTTGTTCATACTTTTGTGAATTGGGGTTAGGTGTAAGTTGTTTTTCAAAATGAACCTTGATCCCTCATTGCTTGTGCATGTTGCAACCATGTACAAGCTTTTTTTATCTACGCGAGGGAGAGGTCGAGGGCAAAGATTTTTCTACATAATCGCTCAGTTTTAAAGTTTTACATTTGGCTTATAAGTTGGTTATTGAATGGTTATAGTCGAATTATCATCGCTCTTGGTGTAGGAAAAAGCCGTTGAGAGTTGCAAAAGTCGCAAAGCCGAGTCAATACCATCGGAGATACGGATCTTGCCGTGGTTATATTCAATGGCAGGAATCCGGTTGCGCGCGATGACAATCCGCACGCCGAAACTCCGTTCGAACTTCTGCATCAACTCTTCGAATCCCACACCTTTCAGACTGATAAGTCCTTCGGTCCAAAGATAGGCTTCGGGATCGTCTATTTCGTGTCGGTTCAGGTGGTTACCAACCAGTGTAACCGACTCATTGGGGCGTAGCATACAATATTCACAAGGAGTAAGTCTGTTCGTCACCTTCACACTACCACGAAACAACGAGGTCGAGAAGAGGTGGTTTTGCGAATCGGCCACAACCCCGAATTTGGTTCCTAACACCTCCACGTCGCAGGCAAATGTCTCCACGACAAAGGGATGCGCCGCATCATGTTTCACCTCGAACATCGCCTCTCCCGACACCTTCACCCGCCGTTGACCACGCGCAAAAACCTGCGGGTACTCCAATCGGGTTCCTGCGTTGAGCCACACCTTGGTACCGTCTTCGAGGATCAGACTCATGTAGTGGCCAGCCGGAATTTCGAGAGTCGTCATGCGTTTTGACCACTCATCGGTACGATGCTCCATCATCACATAGGCCATCCCGATGCTGATTGCCACCACAGCTGCCATCTCAACAGCATAACGCACGACACGTTGCCACCCCCAACGGCGAATGGTGACATCGGCCTCATGTTCCTGTGGTTGTCTTGCAGACTCGGCCGCAGCTAACGCCGGCGCATGAAGCAACGAAGCGCAGTAAACCTTATCAAGGTGATTCAGCTCCGTCTGGTGTGCCGGATCATCCTCCAACCAATCGACCACTTGGTGCATTTCGGCCTCGGTCGCACTATTTTCAATAAACTTATAGAGTAGTTCCGGATTCATGACACAGTTGCTTAATGAGGTGTTGTTATTAAGATAACGAACCAGCACCTTCGATTCCCAACCGAAAGGTGCTGATTTGTTTTAAAAAATTTGTTTAATAATTTGATTAGAATTTTTACAAATAGTCGGATACCACCACTCAATACATGCTATTGCATATCAACAGAATGGCAGCCATCGGCAGATAGTCTTTGAGGGCAACACGCAGTTGTTTGCGCGCTTTCTCGATCTCAAACTCCACGCGCCGCTCGGTAATATCATACCGAAGAGCGATCTGCTTGTAGCTCTCTCCGCCGAAACGTTGCGCCACAAACACTTCGCGCGTAAGCGATGGCAAGGCATCGAGCGAACGTTGCACGATTTGAGCCACCTCCTCCGAGAAGAGCTCTCGCGGATCGAAGGCCTCCAACGAACGGATATCGGCCTCGATAATGCGCTGTTGCAGATCATAGATGCGTTGCTCGATCTTGGCATGACGGCTCTCGGCACGCAAATAATCGAGGCATTTGTTGCGGACAATGGTCAGAATATAAGCCGGGTAATTCGACTCACCAAGCAGTTGACGCTCACCACCGACCGCCTCCCAGAAGGACATGAAACTATCCGACACGATATCCTCGGCCACCGCATCGCTACGTACATAGCGTCGCGCGATGGCCTTAAAGCGAGGTCGGTAGCTGGCAAACAGTCGTCCGAACTCGGCTGTGGATAACGCCGGTATGGAAGTTTCAACCTTCATGCAACGGGTTTACTCTACCGAAACTTCGCTCACAAAGAGGTGAGCCCGCTCGCCAGCCGCGCCGTGCCAGGCCGGAATCGAGCTAACCGGATGCACCACCACACGCAGATAGCGCGCTTGGCTCTCCGGAAAGGTGACGCGAAAACTCTTGACACCCTCTTCACTTTGCTCGGTCTCCTGTGGCAGATCGAGTTTTGTCACCTCATTGAAGCCTCCCTCCCGATCAGAGGTGTAGACCTCGATCGAAGCGGGAGGAAAGACCCATTCCCCCTTCTCGACGAGCGATTCAACACAAACCGAGGAGTAACTTCCGGCTCCCTGCATGTCAATCGTCAGATCGAGCGGTTCATTCAAGAAACCGACCCATGCGCCGCTCGTATAACCCACTCCGCCGTGATAACCGTCAACCAAACTCAATGCTCCGCCATACGTGTATTTGAGAGTCGGGGCACTATTGAGGGTCGCTGGACGACAAGTCGATTTACTGAATAAGAACGACCGTTCGAAGGGCGATGTCGAGATCCCCTCGCGCAGCGCGGTAGCCTTAAAGGTCGTGCTTTGGGTGATAGATACAGGATGAGTATAGCGTTCGCTATTCGCAGTCGGATCCGTGCCATCAAGGGTGTAGTAGATCGGAGCATCGCCCTGCGTCGTGAGGGTCATTTCGAGAGAACCTTTGGAGGGATTCACCTCGAATTGTCCGGTAACTCCATAGATATGGGTCGCATAATTATACCCCATGGCTTGGTAGATCTCTGCCATACGGAACGTGCCGATAAAACGCTCCCAGCTACGCTGTTCGGGTGATGTCCATTGCACTTCGCTCAAAGCAGCCAGTCGCGGCAAGAGCATATACTCCAAATGGGCTCTGTCGGCAATGTACTCCGTCCAAAGATTGGCCTGCACTCCGATGATGCGGTGTTGCTGTTCCGGAGTAAGTTCCGAGGGGAAAGCCGGATCATACGAATAGACTTGTTCCACCGGCAGATAGCCCCCGATACCAAACGGTTCGGCCTGCTTGTCGTGCGATTGGTAGTAGTCGAAATAACAATGGGTCGTAGGGGTCATAATCACACGGTGGCCCAATTTAGCAGCGGTGATGCCTCCTTCGCTGCCGCGCCACGACATAATCAGAGCACTTGTATCGACCTTTCCTTCAAGCAACTCATCCCAGCCGATGATCTGCCGTCCGTGAGCCGCCAAAAATTGTGCAATGCGATCGGTAACATAGCTTTGCAGATAGTGTTCGGCCGTGTGTTTGTCATCATCAACAAGCCCCAACTGTGCAATTCGGGCTTGACAACGCGGACAACTCTGCCACCGCACCTTGGGGCACTCGTCCCCACCGATATGGATATAGGTCGAGGGAAAAAGCTCGATCACCTCGCTCAACACCCCTTCGAGAAAAGCAAAGGTCTCTTCGCGACCGGGACAAAGCACCTCTTCGGAGACTCCCCACCGACTCCACACTTCGTAGGGGCCACCCGTACAACCAAGTTCGGGGTAAGCTGCCAGCGCGGCCAACATATGCCCCGGCAGGTCGATCTCCGGAATCACCGTAATAGCACGTTCTGCGGCATAACGTACCACCTCACGAATCTGATCCTGCGTATAAAATCCGCCGTAAGGGGTATTGTCGTAGTGATCCCACTCTTTTTGAATCACCGTACCCTTACGCATACTGCCCACGCTGGTCAGTCGCGGATAACGTTTAATCTCGATACGCCACCCCTGATCATCAGTCAGATGCCAATGGAATGTATTAAGTTTATGAAGAGCCATGACATCGAGATAGCGTTTTACCTCCTCAACATCAAAAAAGTGACGCGACACATCCAAGTGCATGCCCCGATAGGCAAATCGCGGTGCATCCTCAATAACCACCGCCGGAACGACCCAAGCCACCTGAGGAGCCGGATTCTGACCATAAATTGCAGCCGGAAGCAGTTGTTTTAGACTCTGAACGGCATAAAGAAAACCGGCAAAGGTACTTGCCGCAACGTTTACACCTTTGGACGTCACCTCTAATCGGTAACCTTCAGCCGACAATGTCGTATCCACACGAAACTGCACACCCGATGCTCCCACCTCTTCGGCTGAAACGAGGGCACTCTCCTTTCCGGAGATTTTCGAAAGCTGAGCGGCCAATTCGCCGACCATGCGTCGAGTCGCCTCATCGCACCCTGCATCGCAGGAGAAAGGTTGTCCAGCGAGGTCGAATGAGCCCCGACTGCGTTCAATGTGATTGGGATAAGGGACAATGGCAAGCGGTTCATGTTGTGATGCGCAACCGCAAAGCCAAGCTCCGAGGAGCAATAACAAAGAGAATCTTTTCATATCAAATTTAGGTTAGGTCGGTCTTTAAACCGTTACAAAATTAGAATAAACTTTTCAAAAACCGCCATAAACAGTAGATTCAGTCGAAAAAAGCGTTCAATAGGTCTTCAAACAGACTTCTTATCCGCAATCCAAAGTCGCTCCGAAACCAAAGACGACTCCTCATCCATGGTTCAAAACGAGAAAATACAACCGCCCGTTTTTTCTTTTTAGAAGGTGTTCCTTTTTTAGTTCCACAAAAAAACACTAACTTTGTCCCAAACAAAACAACTCAAATACCATGGAATTCGAAGGAACAGTTTACAAAATACTGCCCGCAACCAAAGGTACGTCGGCACGCGGAGAGTGGCAACGTCAAGACGTCATTTTCGAGATGCAGGAGGGGGCATACGCCCGCAAAATATGCGTCACATTCTTCAACAAGCCCGAAGATGTAGCACGTCTACAAGAGGGAGCCGCGTTCACGGTTTCGGTCAATATCGAATCGCGCGAATACAACGGTCGCTGGTACACCGACATCCGCGAATGGCGCATTCAACCCAAACAGACGGATGCTCCCGCCGGCGCACCGATGCCCGATATGCCGCCGTTGGCCGCAGAGCCCTCCTACGCCGCAGCACCAGCCGCTTCGGCCGAAGTAGATGACCTGCCGTTTTAAACCGAATCGCGGAATCAACGAATAAAAGCCCTGCACTTTGCGTGCAGGGCTTTTGCATTTGTAGTCTTCGCCAAACAATATTTCGGTCTGGTTCAAAATCAAAAGACTCACACCTATTTATATAAGCACACTTTTCCGACAACGACAAAAGCCACACTACTCCGACAATAAAAAAGGCCGGAAGTGCATATACGCACTTCCGACCCTAATCTTTTTCAGAGTTCCGAATTATTTTGCAGGCTCAGCAGCCGGAGCAACAGCCGTCGAATCAGCCGGAGTCGGCTCTACATACGGAGTTACATCAACCAGCTCTACCTCGAATTCGAGAGCCTCATTCGGGCCGATGTCACGACCTGCGCCACGAACACCATAAGCCAACTCGGCAGGGATCCAGAGGGTAATCGTACCACCTTTACCAACGAGTTGCAGACCCTCAGTCCATCCCGGAATCACACGGTTCAGCGGAAATTCAACCTCTTTATCAGCCTCTTTGGGAGCACCTTTTTCATCGAAAGCTTCGGGATTCTGCTTACGCATCATCTCCTGCTGCTCTTTGGAACGGTTGGCAAATTTCGAAGTATCGAATACTTTACCCTCACGAGTACGACCCGTATAGTGTACCTTCACTACATCACGCGAATCTTTCGCTTTTACCGTCTCGTCACCAGCTTTGGTCACTTTGTAGAGCAGACCCGATTCGGTCTTTTTTACACCCGATTTTTTCTCGATCTTCTCCAACCACGCCTTCGAAGCCTCAGCATTCTCGGCCGGACGTTTTACGGTGAAGTAGTATTGCAGATACTGGTTTACAGCATCTTCGGTCATCTGAGCTTTACCATCGCGAACATTCTTCATCGCCTCGTTGATCCATACGAGTTGGATCGGCATACCGCTCTGAGCAATGTTGAAACCGATGTCGTTACCAAATGCATACGAAATGTCAGCACGCTCTTGCTCGGATTCGAACATCGAAGAATCGGCCGGATACTCTACCTTGGTCGAGTCACCGCTTGCCAGACGAATGCTGTCTGCCTCGGCATGTTTCTTGGCGATCTCCTGTGCACGTTCGCCACGTTTCGACATGAAGTACTCGCGAAGCAACTCCAACGATTTGTCGTGGTCCTGAGTAGCTTTGCCCAGAGCACCCTCTGTGATCGCCTTATCCATAGCCTCAAAATCGAAGGGAATATCCTTCATTTCATAGCTCATGCTATAACCGATGTTAGCACCCAAAGCATACGAGAGCGAGTCGAACTTCGACAGGCTACCCATCTGCACACCGCCCTTGTTACCTCCGCAGGAGGCGAGCATAGCAGCACTCACAAGTACTGCTGCAAAAAGAATCTTTTTCATTGTTAATTGAATATGTTTTTGATGTTTGTTTTCAATATGCACGCGCAAAGATATAAAAATATTGTAACATCTCACACAATATCAGCGGAAATTCACCCGCGATGCTCGATTTGCGTATTTATCAACCTCAATAAGTTCAATTTCATAACAGAGCGTTGCGTTAGGCTCAATACCTAATTGCGAATCACCCTCGGCTCCATAGGCGATAGCCGCCGGCAACCACGCCGTAATTTTACCCCCTTTACCGATCAATTTAACACTCTCTCGTACCCCTGGACGAAGATTTTCGAGCATCGAATAGACCGAATCGCCCTTTTCGTAAGAGGAGGCAACTTGTGCGTTATCGGCCGTGCGGATCACCCATCGCAACACCACACTATCGCGATCGGAGGTTGGCACACGATCTTGGTCGCCAACCGATTCGACCGTATAGGTCAAACCGGAGTTACTGCGCGCATAGGCACGGTTCGATTTGGCAATATCGGCCAAAAACTGCTCTTCGTAGGCGCGAGCCTTATCGGGCAGCGCGTAATTCTGATAGCGCAGAAAGAAAGCTTCCGCCTCTTCGGGCGTCATCTTGGGGACTTGATTAAACGCATCGCGCACCCCCTCGCAAACAGCATTGACATTGAGCGTAGAATCCATACGCAATAGATTCATACCCACATTCATACCGATTACATAGGCCACCGAATCGACATCGGCTTTGAGTTTCATCGTGCTACTTTTTTTCTTCGAACAACCTCCTGCGCAGAGCACCCCCAGCAGCAAAAGAACGGTTACGATCTTTTTCATATTTTGGAACGTTTTTTTGAGAACAAAACAATCAACACACTTCCGATAAGAGCGGCCGCCGTCGATCCCATCAGAATAGCAATTTTGCCACGATCAATCAGCCCTGCATCGGTATAAGCGAGCGAATCGACAAAGAGCGACATCGTAAAACCGATACCACCCAAACAGGCCACCGCAAAGAGCATGCGCCACGAAGATTCGGCCGGCATCTCGGCGATTTTAAGTTTTACAGCCCCCCAGCTTGCCAAGAAGATCCCCAGCGGTTTACCGATCACCAGTCCAAAGAATACGCCCATACCCACCGAACCGATTTCGGGCGAGCGGTGAAAAATATCGAGGTACTCCACCGAATTGATCTCCACACCGGCATTGGCCAGCGCAAAAATAGGCATAATCAAGAAGGTAACGTAGGGATCCAGGGCATGCTCCAACCGATAACTCATACCGACAGAGTTGGCCGAAAGTTTATGCATCCGGCGTAAATAGGCGCGATGATCCTCATTCGGAAAATCGTCGTCACCAGAGCCTACGGCAAGCAATCCGGCACGCAGCCCGCGTAGTTTATGATCAAAATACTCCTTGCTGTAACGAGCCTTCATGGGGATAAGCAGAGCCATTGCCACGCCAGAAATGGTGGAATGTACCCCCGAATAGTAGAATAACCCCCATACGATAACGGCCGGAACCAGATAGAGAAACATTCGTTTCTCCCCCATCCGATTCAAAAAATAGACACCCAACATAACCAACAGCGCAATGAGCAGACACCCCAATTGCACCGAACCTCCGTAGAAGAGGGCAATCACCAGAATGGCACCCAAATCATCGGCAATAGCCAAAGCCGTCAAGAATATTTTGAGCGAGGCCGGAACCCGGTCGCCAAGCATCGAGAGGATCCCGATTGCAAAGGCGATGTCGGTAGCGGTAGGGATACCCCAACCGTTCGTAGCCGCCGTTCCGGCATTGAATGCCATGAAGATTGCCGCCGGAAAGAGCATGCCGCCGGCAGCTGCCAGCACCGGAAGGATCGCTCGTTTCATCGACGAAAGTTGGCCGCAAACTATTTCACGCTTGATTTCCAACCCGATCGCAAAGAAGAAGATGACCATCAGACCATCGTTTATCAACTTTTCGACAGTCATTTCACGCGGAAACGCCCAATCAATCACCCCATCGGGCGAATGCACCAACAGCGAGAGATCGGTTTGCAGCAGGTGGTGATAGTAGAGTTTTGTGGCCGGAAGATTGGCCAGCAGCATCGCCAAGACGACCCCGACCAACAACACGACACCGCCCGACCACGGAGCCTCCATAAAGTTGCGAAGACGAACCTCCGCCTCATGGCGCAGTCGCACCCAACCGTACATTGATAATAAATGCATATTCTCTATAAATCTGTTTATCTACCGTTTGAAAGTAACGTCTGTCCGCACAATTTCCACAACATGCGCGCACCGACAATCGCATCGATGCGATCTTCGGAGGGCGACACCTCCACCAGATCGAATCCGATGATCCGATGCCCCGCCGCAACAAGCGTTTGCAACAGTCGTAATGCTTTATTGAAACTCAAACCTCCCGGCACGGGAGTTCCTGTATGGGGGCAATTGTCGAGGCTCAGCCCATCAATATCGAAACTCACATAGACCTTTTCGGGCAACACTTCCACAATCTTGCGACACTGTTCATCCCATGTCACACCGGTAAACTCGGCCTCAAAGAGACTTTGATCGTCAAATTGTGTCACCCGACCACTTGCGGCAGCCGTTTCAACCTCGGTACGGCTAAAATCACGAACGGCAACTTGTGCGATCCGTTTCACAGAGGGCACATCGCGCAATACGTTGTACATAATCGAGGCGTGCGAGAATTCAAACCCTTCGTAAGCATCACGCAGGTCGCAATGGGCATCAATATGCAACACCCCGAATTCGGGGTGACGCTCACCCAACGCACGAATCAAGCCATAGGGTGTCGAGTGGTCACCACCGACCAACCCCACCAACTTACCCTGATCGAGCCAACGATTCGCCTGTGCCGCCACATTGGTATTCATGGCCACACACCCTTCGTTGATCCGGCGCACCTTTCGCACGACATAATCCTCTTCGGGACATCCGCCGCCTTCGAGATGAGCGATGACCTTCTCGGCATCGGCTCGCAGGCGCAACGCCTCCTCCTGCAACGAGTAGTCAATCTCGGCCGTGGCAATACCACGCCGCCACGCATCGGGAGCCAACGTATCGTAGAAATCAAGTTGGGTCGAGGCTTCAATGATTGCATCGGGGGCGTAAACCGTACCGGCTCCATACGACACCGTCACATCCCACGGCACGGAAATCAGCACCAATTCAGCCGCTTCCTCTTCGAAAGGAAGACCAAAATAGGAGCCATTATCCACCCCGACACCATCGGGATCAAAGGGTATATTTTCCATAACACAAATCGTTTTAAATAGCAAAGGTACAAAATTTTTAATTTTTCGTATCTTTGTTTCGCCGAAAGAACTCTTTCGATAGAATATTATGCACTATGAAGATCATTGTCGATAGCGCCATTCCCTTTTTGCAAGGCGTACTCGAACCGTTTGCCGAGGTCTGTTACCTCGCCGGATCAGCCATCTCGGCCAAAGAGGTGCACGATGCCGATGCCCTGATTATCCGTACCCGCACACGATGTGATGCGCATCTGTTGGCCGGTTCCAAGGTACGGATCATCGCCACGGCAACGATCGGATTCGACCACATCGACCTCGACTGGTGCGCCGCTCACGGCATTGAGGTACATACGGCCGCCGGATGCAATGCTCGCGGGGTGCTGCAATGGTTCGCGGCTGCGGCCGTATGGCTGGCTCGCTCGCAAAGCTGGCATCCCCACCAACGCACCGTAGGAGTTGTCGGCGTAGGACATGTCGGTCGTCTGGTGGCCGAATACGCTGCGGCGTGGGGGTTTCGGGTGATCTGTTGCGATCCTCCGCGCGAAGCTCGTGAGCAACTCGGGTTTCTGCCGCTCGAAGCGGTTGCTGCCGAAGCCGACCTTATCACCTTTCACACGCCACTCAATGCAACGACCCGCCACATGGTCGATCAAATGCTCCTCGAAAAGCTCAAACCCTCCGCCGTTGTCCTCAATTCATCGCGCGGCGAGGTGATAGATAGCCAAGCACTGCTCCAAAGCGGTCATCAAGCCGTACTCGATGTGTGGGAACACGAACCCGACCTCAATCCCGAATTGCTCCGCAACGCCAAACTCGCCACCCCTCACATCGCCGGTTATTCCGAACAGGGTAAGGCCAATGCCTCGGCTCTCTCAGTGGCCGCCCTTGCGCGCCACTACGGCTGGCCACTCACAGGGTGGTATCCGCCCCAAGCCGCTCCGCAATGTCCGCGTGCGATCTCTTGGCAGGAACTTTGCGCAACAATCGGCAATGCCTTCGACATCGAAACGCAGAGTTGCCTTTTGAAACAAAATCCGACCGATTTCGAGCAGATGCGCAACAACTATCACTACCGGAGAGAGTATTTTTAACGATGTATCATTCTTTTTATTACCTTTGTCGGCAATTATTGAAGCAGACATGTACCGACAACTGATAAAACCCCTGCTTTTTTCGCTCTCGATCGAACGTGCGTACCGAGCCGTGCTGCTTCTGTTACGCATCATCGGGATCGTTCCGGGTGGACGCTGGCTATTGAACAAATGCTATACGGTGCACCATCCCGCACTCGAACGCGAAGTCTTCGGCGTCCGTTTTGCCAACCCCATCGGGCTGGCCGCCGGATTCGACCGTAACGGCGAAGCTTTTCGCGAACTGGGTGCTCTCGGATTCGGATTCATCGAGGTCGGCACGGTAACCCCGCGTCCGCAAGCCGGTAATCCCCGTCCGCGGATCTTCCGTCTGCCGAAGGATCACGCAATCATCAACCGCATCGGGCTTTCGAATCGGGGATTGGAGAAGACGATCCAACACCTGCGCCACCCCCACCCCGGATTGATTGTCGGTTGCAACATCGGCAAAAATACCCAAACTCCGGCCGCAGAGGCTCCCCACGACTACCTGAAACTTTTCCGCAACCTCTATCAATACGCAGATTATTTTGCGGTCAACATCAGTTGCGACAACTCGTGCCACGAGGG
>CAYOKU010000053.1:0-17944 GCA_964404645.1 uncultured Alistipes sp. | reverse complement strand
TGTCAACCAAAGCATAAATTGTTTGAAAGCTCATAGCGGGTTCATTTATCATTTTTTATTCTTTTTATATTTTAAAGTAGTTTTTCTCGTTGGGTTCGTTCCGCTTTTGCGACATCGCTCTTCGGCAAGCTACATGAACCGGTCAAGTTCGATTTCAGAGTCTAAGCGTGATGCAAATTTTAGCGTAAATTAAAAAAAACAGGTTGAAATTTTACCGGAAAAATTCCACAAGTGAAATAAAATGATATTCAGTTCCGTTTTTTTGAAAGAACGCATTCGATTTATTACCTTTGATTTTCCGTATCTCACAACACCATCCACCGATGAAAAAAACAATCTTAACACTTCTCTGCGCAGGGGTTGCCGCAATGGCTTACGCGCGCCCCACACAACCCACTGTAATCGTACAGATCTCCGACCCTCAAATGGGTTTTTATCACGACAACCGCGATATGGAGTATGAAACCCGAACGTTCTCCCAAGCCATCGAGGCGGTCAACCGACTGCATCCCGATGCGGTGATCTTCACCGGCGACTATGTTCACAACCCCAAAAGCGAGGCACAATGGAACGAATTTCAGCGAATCGCCGCCCAAATAGATCCAGCCGTGAAAATTCTCTATGTGCCGGGTAACCACGATGTATTGCGCAAAGAGGGATCGGTTGATATGCAGCCTTACACCCAACGGCTGGGAGCTGACCGATTTAACACGCGCATCGGCAATGTTCTACTGACGGGGTTCAACACGGTCTACTTGAAAGATGAAACAATCGACCCCTCGAAAGAGCAGGCCCAGATTGATTGGCTGACCCGCGTCCTCAAAAAACGGAAAAAGAACGAGGTGTCGATTCTCTTCTCCCACCACCCCTTCTTCCTTTCACAGATCAACGAACCCGATGGGTATTCGACCATCTCGGCACAAAAGCGGGCGGAGTACTTCACGCTATTTCAGAAATCAGGGGTTTCGGCTCTCTTCTCTGGACACCTACACGACTGTGCCGAGGCTTCGTATGCAGGAATATCAATGGTTACCACAAGTGCTACGGGTCGCCAATTGGGAAAGGCGCAATCGGGCGTGAGAATCATCGTTGTGGAGAACGGCCGGGTGAACCACGCCTATTACCCACTCGATGAGATACCCACCGATCGCGCATCGCTCTTGCAACACGCCAAATAAAGACGACAATCCGGTCTTGACCAACTCGAAACAGAAGAGACAGATGCCCGATTCTTCGGAATCGGGCATCGTGTTTTAAAGCGTAAAGATCATTTCAATGGGATAGTGGTCGGAGATAAACGCCGCGCCGTAGTTTCCATCAAGTGTGACGAATTTACGGCACTTCATCTTACCGCGGAAGTAGAGATGGTCGAGCACGATCGTATCAGGAGCTGAGCCAAAGCCGTTGAAGGTTCCTTTGTGGTCAGTTACAGGAGCTTTGCTACGTGCCGAAAACATGTATTTGGTGAGCGGTTTAAAGAGCGGACTATCGGTCGAAGTATTGAAGTCGCCACCTACGATAGCCGGTTTTTTACCGGCAATCTGCTGAATTTTTTGTGTCAACAACTTAACACCCTCCTCTCTGGCAACCTTCCCCAAGTGATCGAGGTGCGTATTGAAGAAGAAGAACTCCTTTCCAGAGATATGATCGCGCAACTCGACCCACGTCACCGTGCGATTACAAGCCGCATCCCAACCACGCGACACCCGATCGGGCGTTTCGCTGATCCAGAACGTACCGCTATTGAGCAGATCGAACCGCTCTCGCAGGTAGAAGATCGCCATCACCTCGCCCTCACCGGCTCCATCGTCACGCCCCACACCGACATAGGCATATTGCGGAGACTCCGTGTTAATATACTGCAACTGATCGGGCATTGCCTCCTGCACACCAAAGAGCGCAGGAGCCTCTTGTTCGATCATTTGACGAGTAGCATGGCGGCGATTTTCCCAACTGTTGGCTCCGTCCCGAGCTGCGCTGGTACGCATATTATAGGAGATCAGCCGAATTTCGCGTGACTCTTCGGCCGCTTGCGCCGTGTGGAGGAGAGAGCCTGCAAATAGAAGTGCTATCACTATTTTTTTCATCGGATCTGTTTATTAAAACGGGTTCTACTGTTTCGCCGGAATAAAAATAACCGCTTGACCGCCACGAGGGGCCATTCGAATCGTAAGCGTATCGGCCGCAGTCACGGTGCGTTTTTCGATCAGATAGTTCTCGGGATTGCTATCCGAGTCGGGAGAGTCGGCATAGATTGTCGCCTCGTAGGTCACGCCCGATTCGAGAAATCCGAGCGACTGGTTCAGCGTGCGAGCTTCGTTGTTGGTTCCCGCACCCACAAAGAAACGATCTCCGGCGCGACGTGCAACGACAATATAATCACCGATGGCCCCATCGAGAGCCTCCGACCAGTCACAGTCGGCATCGTAATCCTTAAAGAATTGAAACGCCGAATGTCCTGCGTAGTTCTCAATCAGATCGGCCGCCATTTGGAGCGGTGAGTAGAGAATGACCCAATTGGCAATTTGACGCGCTAAGGTTGTTTTGATGCAGCAAGCACTATTATCGCCATTCCAATCCTTGCGGTTCTTATCGGCTCTCGCCGTGGAATAGTCGAGATCGAAGATTCCGGGGGTATAGTCAGCCGGCCCACTCAACAGACGTGTAAAAGGCAATGTGGCAAGATATTCGGCCGAATTACCCTCCGACCATGCATTCCACTCCATACCGCGTACACCCTCGCGAGTCATCATATTGGGCCATGTGCGGCGAATACCGGTATCCTTAATCGGCTCATGGGCATCGAGCATGATTTGATACTTGGCTGCGGTTTCAACCACTCGCTGATAATGACGTACCCCGTATTGCGAGTGGTGGAGATAACCGCCGGCAAAACCGCCGGCATAACCCGTCTTCAAGGTGTGAACTCCCAAGGCCGCATAGGTACGGAAAACCTCATCGAGCGTCGCCTCATATTCGGGAATGTTGCCACCCGTTTCGTTGTGCAGCCACAGCTCTACCCCCTTCTCGCGGGCATAAGCAGCGATACGTTCCATATCGAAATCGGCATAGGGCTTGGCGTAGTCGAAATGCTGGGTTGTGCCCCAGTTCTCCCAACCTTCGTTCCACCCTTCAAACAGCACGCCCTGAATCTGGTTTGCGGCTGCAAAGTCAATATGTTTCAGCGCATTTTCAGTCGTCGCACCGTGACGCGGTCCCATGATCCACGTCTGCGTTCCGAGGTGCAATCCCCACCAAACACCGACATATTTCTGCGGTTTAATCCAGCTCGTGTCGGCAATTTTCGAGGGTTCGTTCAGATTGAGAATCAGCGAAGAGTTAATCAAATCGACCGCCTTATCACCCAATTGCAACGTACGCCACGGAGTGACAAAAATTCCAGCCACATGCGCCTTCACACCATCGGGCAACGGAGCCAATCCGGCCTTGAAACAGAGAGAGTCGCCCCGAAACAGATTCATCTCCGGATAGTCGTAGAGTGCCGCCTCATGAATCGCAGCATAGGTATCGCCAATCTTGCAAGTGAAGGGGGTATTGGCATTCTCCACGGCCGAAATCGGCAGCTCTCGGTAAAGCAGCTCGTAGGTATCGAAATTCGAGGGAATCGACCACGAATCGCCATCCGCCGCAAAGCGAAACTCGGTCAACTCATCGGTCACCACCAACGAATCGCGATCGGGAACTGCCCACTCATATCGGAAACCCAATCCATCGTCAAACAGACGGAAGCGTACTGTCAGCGCGACACCCGCCTCGTTCTTCAAGGCAACAGCCAGTTCATGATGACGGTCGCGTATGGTTTTATTTTCGCCCCAGGGCTGGATCCAAGTGTCGTCTACCGAGGAGGTTTCGGCTCCTTGTAGCGCAAAACCGTCCGCCATATCGACATCCTGCGCCATAAGTCCGAGGGTTGAAGGGAGAATCAAAGCTTTTCCATCGCGGTCGACGGCATAGGTCATACGCCCCCGATCATCGACTGCAAACACGAGATGTGTGCGCCCGTCAGGAGAGCTCAACTCCGTAGAGCGGTTTTTACAACCGGTGAGCAGCGCGCAGAGAATCAGCAGAGATCCCCAGAGTAGTTTGGTCGTTCGTAGCATTTGTGAACAGAATTAAGAGAGTAAAATTGTCTATAAAATCGAGGTCGAAACGCTCTGTGGACAAAGTTACAAATTTTTATCGGTTTGTCGAGGCGTAGACCTCCGGGGTTTCCAGATAGGCATAATAATTTTTCACCTCATGGCGCGCATCAACATAAAGTTCGGCCAACTCTCCAACCACCTTGCCTTCGGCAAACAGAGCTGCTTTAACAGTCGTTCCGGCCTTCACCTCGAAGGGGTTTTTGTAGAGAGCCGATGCAGCAACAGGGTCGCTGCCATCGAGCGTATAGCGCACCTCGGCAGGAAACTTCTCGCTATCGAGTGTGACACGGGCACGCTTACCCTCTTTGATAATCTGCGCCTCGATCTCCACCTGGTTGCTCAACTCAAAGGGACGAATTCCGCGCGCTTTGAGTAGCGGAAGCTGTGCATTCACACGGCGACGAAAATCGGGCCAATCACGGCTGCCCTGCGGAGTCCAACCAATCTCGGCAATGGCCAATAACCGCGGGAAGATCATATATTCGAGGTGTTCGGGCGTATCGACAAACTCCGTCCACATGCAACCCTGCACACCCAGAATGCGATCGGTCGATTTGGCGTGGATATATTCGACCGAATCGGGCGATACGTATTCGCCCTTGACCAGTGATTCGTTGGCTGCGGAACGCTCTGCCGTATCGGGAATCGGCTCGAAACTATACATTTTTTTGATCGGCGAATAACCGCTCATCGCACGCGGTTGCGTATGCGGATTGGCCTGATACCAATCAAAATAGAGGATCTCGCCGGGTGACATGATGGCGCGGTAGCCGCGGTTGGCCGCTTCGATTGCCCCTTTCTGACCGCGATAAGAGATGGCAATCGAGGTGGGACGGAGGTTGTTTTTCAGAATTTCATCCCATCCGATCATCACTCGGTTGTGGTCGGATAGAAACTTCTCGGCATGCTCGATCAAATAGCACTGCACCTCATCGAGTCCACCCAGCTCCTTGGCCAGCACCTGACATTTGGGGCAACTCTTCCAGGCCACCTTGCGAGCTTCATCGCCTCCTATATGCACATATTTCGAGGGAAACAACTCCATAATTTCGGTCAACACATCCTCCATAAATTCCAAGGTTCGAGGATTGCCCACACAGAATTCGCCACTTGTATAGGCTCTCCCCTCACAACACAATTCGGGATAGCCCACAAAAACTTCATCGGAGTGAGCCGGAAATTCGATTTCGGGGATCACATCAATATATCGTGCCGCTGCATAGCGTACAATCTGGCGAATTTCATCTTTGGTATAGTAACCGCCATAAGCCCCCGGTGTCCCTTCGGGCAGATAGCGTCTATCGCCGAAATCCCACCATTTGAGCCAGTCGATTTCGGGACGATAGGCCCCCAATTGGGTCAACCGTGGATATTTGTCGATCTGGATGCGCCAACCGCCATTATCGGTCAGGTGGAGGTGGAAGGTATTGAGCTTGTAACGCGCCATTTCGTCGAGAAGTTTAAAAACCTCCTCTTTGGCAAAGAAGTGGCGTGAGACATCGAGGTGGATACCGCGATAACCGAAACGCGGATTGTCGGTAATCTCGGCGCAAGGGACTCCTTTGGCCGTGATGAGTTGGCGCAACGTCTGCTGTGCATAGAAGAGTCCGGCGGAGTCGGTCGCCGTAATCCGAATTTGATCCCGTTCAACGGTGAGCCGATAACCTTCGGCTTTCAGATCGACCGCTGCGGAGTCAAGCTCCTGCGAGATTCTATCGGCCGGAAGTTGCTCCGCAAAGGCAGCACTATCTGCCACAAAGTAGCCCCCCGTAAAGCGAACCTGCTGCGGTGTGGGAACAAGCACCGTTTGAACCGGCTCGCTGCACGAAGCCATGAGACATAGCATCGCGGATGCCATGATCGTTGATGGATGTAATCGCATAATTTTATTCCGTTTGATTTTTAGTTATTTTTCGGTTTGTGAGGTTTCCAAGGTACGTGTTGATCAAGCCGATCCTATCAAAGATGGCTTATCGAGTACGAAATTACCATGAAACAAGCGCGAAGAGGTCGAATTTTTACCGAAAAAGGGGTGTATCGCGAGAATATGAATCAAAATACAGTTTTTCTAAACGAAAAATCGGGCTGCGCAACAGATGATTGTAGACACAGTCCCGATTTTTGGAAAGGTTGGATCAACGTCCGATTTTATCCCCTTTTTCTTGGAGTTGATCGCTGAACTCCTTGGGCGAAAGTCCAAATTTTTTCTTGAAACAGGTGCTGAAATATTTCGGATCATTGAAACCGGAGGCGTAGGCAAGGTCGGCCACCCGCATCTTCTGCTGCTCCTCCAACAAGCGATAGGCCGCACGCAGGCGCACGTCGATGATGAAGGCTGAGGGGGTCAGCCCGGTGAGCGATTTGAGTTTCTCGGTCAGTACCGTACGCGACATGCTCATCTCGCGCGTAAAATCCGCTTGCGAGAATTCGCAATTGTCAATATGTGCATTGACACACTCCATGGCGCGCCGCATAAATTTCTCATCCATCGAGGTATATTCGAGCTTTTCAACCTCAAAAACCGTCTGCGAACGGAAGTTGGAACCGCGATGTTCCAGTTTTTTGAGCTGGTTGACAATCTGTGCATAGAGCAATTGGAGGTTGAACGGTTTGGTTACATAGCCGTCTGCCCCTGAATTGTAGCCATCGATACGGCTCTCATCGCTATTTTTGGCAGTCAAAAGGATGACCGGAATATGGCAATATTCGAATGTCTCCTTGATCTTGCGACACAGCTCGATTCCATCCATGACCGGCATCATGATGTCGGAGATCACCAGATCAATCTCCGTCCGAGCCAAACAGCGCAACGCCTCCTCACCATCGGCGGCGGTTTCGATGTGGAAATCGTGCTCCAACAGATTTGACATCAACAAGCGCAACTCCTCGTTATCATCAACAATCAAAAGCGTGCGATCACGGCTCTCCGCACGATCGGGCGAAAGCTCCGCCTTGGTGTTGAGTGACTCCGGTTCGACAATCACACCGGCAAAGTTCTCGGTCATGTAGGGAGCCGTGTCGTCGATCTCCTCCTCGGTATAGGCGGCACGATTCACGGGCAACGTCACACAGAAACAGTTTCCCTCTTCGCTGCTCGACACTCGAATCGAACCTCGGTGAATATCGGTCAGGTCCTTGACCAACGACAAGCCGATGCCGGTTCCGATCGTATGGAATTTGCGATAACTGCCATCGTAGAAACGTTTGAAAAGGCCGTCAATCGTCTGTTGACTCATCCGCTCACCGCTATTGATAACCGAGATAGCGACCGAATCAACGGCTTCGAGTGCGATCCGAATGGTAATTTCACCACCGACCGAGGTGTATTTTGCCGCATTGGAGAGCAAATTATAGACGATTTTATCGAGTTTATCGGAATCAAACCAGCAGTCGAGATGCTCCGTCGGAGCATGAAAATATACTTTGAGTTGTTTTTTGGCAACCAACGGGGCAAAAGCCTCGACACAACGGCGCACGAATACCACCAGATCGCCCTGCGAAACGCGGATTTTCAGATTTCCGCTCTCGACCTTTCTGAATTCGAGAATCTGCTGAATCAACCGCATGAGCCGCGTAGCATTGGCCGACATAACGCCATAGAGGGTTTGGCTGTCGCCGGTTCCGTTGTTGAGATTTTGCAACGAGGCGAGGATGATTGTCAGCGGAGCCATCAGCTCGTGAGTGACGTTGGTGAAGAATTGCAACTTGGCGTGATTCAACTCCTCGGTCTTCTGCTTCTCCAACTTCGAGATCTGCACCTCGTGCCGCAACTGCAACCGGTACCGCAAAAAACGAACTGCCGCATAGATCAACGACAACAGCAAAACCGCATAAATCGTCCATGCCCACCACGAAAACCACGGAGCCGGAAGAATCCGAACTGTAAGTGTGCGCTCGTTGCTACTCCACACACCATTCTCACCGGCCGCCTGCAAATGAAAGGTGTAGGTTCCCGATGGCAGGTTACTATACGAAGCAAAGCGGTGGTGGGAGTCGGCCGTAATATACTCTTTGTCAAAGTTATCGAGTTTATATTTGAAGATATGGTCGCGCGAATTGGCATAAGAGAGCATCGAAAATTCGATGTAAAAATTGTTCTGATCGTGCGAGAGTGTTACCCGATCGGCATAGTCGATCTCCTTTGCGCTGATATGCAATCTTTCGCGGGAGGGCATCGTGCGTAGCGAACGATTATGCACCCGAAAATCGGTCAGCACGATCGGCAGACGCGATTGATGAGGTTGGGTGCGGTTTCCGGTGAAGATTGTCAAGCCATTCGAACCACCAAATGCAATGCGACCGTAATCAATCTGAGCCGAAGCGTTGCGGTTGAAGAAGAACGACTGCATATCGGCTGATATAATATAGGTATTGATATGTTCGGGTGTGCCGCTGCTGTTGGGAGAGAAGGAAAAAGCAGAGTTGTTGGTGGTGATCCACATGCGACCATTCTCATCGCGAGCGATGTTGTTGATCCCCTTTTTCTCCAAATTGGGGAATGCCGTCACCTGTCGGAAAGTTCCCTCCGTCGGGACATAAACCGCCAGACCGTTGGCCACGGTTCCCGCCCAGACACACCCCGACTCATCGGTTTTCAAGCAATAGACATAGTCGCTCGTCATGCCGTTTTCGGCCGTAAAATGTTGCCAACTACCATCGGCTGCCGAAACATGGAGAATCCCCTGTCCATTCGAAGCGATCCAAACATCGCCCGTTTCGTTGCAACAGAGGTCGAGCACTCGTGCCTGATCGAACGGCGTAGCCGCCCCCAACCACTCAGCAAGGGTGTGAAATTGGCCATCGGCCGACTCGACATAGACCCCGCAGCGTGACCCGATCCAGAGGTTCTGTTGAGAGTCTTCGCAGAGCGCAACAACACAGTCGTCTTTGAACTGCCGCCGATTGAACCGATTCAACTGGCGCACCGAGTGGTGCTGTTCATCGTAGATCCAGACTCCGGCATTCCACGTACCGAAACACAACTCTCCGGTCGAGGGGCGGCGAACAATGGTATTCACGGTCGAGACATAGGGCAGGTGGCGCAGATCGGGATGTTGGCGATAATCCACGAACGCTCCGCTTTGGATGTTATATTTAATAAGACCAAAGTCGAAGAGTCCGAGCCAAAACTCCCCGTTTCCGGCATAGAACATACTGCGGATCGAGCTGGTATTGTAGTGCGCTTTGAGCGTTTCGAGCCGTTTGGTTTCGAATTTTGCCCCATCGGTCTGCGTCTTGCAGACACCGCCGCCCATCATGCCGATCCACATTAGGTTGTCGCGACCGCGCAGAATGGAGTTGACCTCATTGTAGGGCAGATCACCATAGCCTTCGCCCGGTCGAAAGTTTTGGAACGACTCGGCATCGGCCGGATCATAGAGAATACTCAACCCGCTGCGGCTGCCGACCCAAATCGTATTTTGCGAACGATCCTCTTCGATGGCGTAGACAATATCGTCCAACAGCGAGTTATCGTGACCGGCCTGATGGGTATAGCGCATATAACGGATCGCCCCGGGGGCATGAGGATTAATCAACCGCACCAGACCGTACCCCCACGTTCCGACCCAGATGTTGCCCGATGAATCATTTGCCAACACATGTGCACTACGCAACACCGCATCGGCAAACGAATAGACCCGATCTTCACGAATGTCATAGCGCAAGAGCCCTTGTCCGAAAGAGGCAATCCAGAGATTCAAATCGCTATCTTTGACAATCGACGTAATCGCCTCAACAGGCTTTCCGGCCGAATCCCGAATCGAAAGTTGCCGAAAGTGATGTTCGTGGGGATTTTTACGAAAAAGCCCCTTGTCGCATCCGATCCAGATCCCGTTACCGGTATCGCACAAAATAACCGAGATGTTACACGTTGCCAATTCCGAACACTCTGCCGCGGTCATCTCTCCGGTTACCTTGTCGAGTTGAAACAAGCCGTGTTCGGTTCCGATCCAGAGTTTCTTATCGCGATCTTCGGCTACCACGTTGACAACAGGATTGAACGGACATCCGGCCACATCCTGCATTCCGCCGTAAACCACCATACCGTAGCCGTCGTAACGGGCCAGTCCATTGTAGGTTGGAATCCAAATATAACCATCGGAGTCCTGATAGAGCTTACGCACCTCATTCGAGGGTAAAATATCGGAGGATAGTTGGGCGAATCTTACACGCGGAAAGGTTTCGGACGCTACCGCACCCACTCCGCCAAGGAGCGAAGCGAGCAGAACGGCGATAAAAACAGGTCGGGATAGCACTCGAAACATAAAGGTCTATTTTGAAACAAAAATAATATTTTTTTGGGAATAATAACCATTATATTGCCCCGACATCTCTATTTTTGTCCAATAAAGCGGAACTTCATCGGATGGCGATTCGGACGGAGTTGAAGCCGGAAACCGATCGAAAGTGGCCTCGAAGGGGGCTATCAAGATCAAAAAAGAACTATTCCGGAAAATATTCGACCGAAAAACAACGATTTTTCGATTACTTTGTTTGCAAAACTTCACGCTGGGCCAAAATCAGAATTTTCTGCGTGAACTCAAAAAAGCATACATGATACGACACACATACCTCAAACAACACCTCCGCCGATCCGCAGGCGTACTCTTCTGTGCAGCCGCACTATCGGCATGCCAAGGTTCTAAATGGACGATCGAGCACCACACGACCTACGATCTGATCCGCCAGCAAGGCGGCCAAACATTGGGTTATGCTCCGCAATCGGGGCTGACGATTCTCCACGCAGACGGCTACGCATTCAAAGATCTGAATCGCAACGGCCAACTCGACCCCTACGAAGATTGGCGCAATGCGCCCCAAGAACGAGCCGAGGCTCTTGCGGCAGAGCTTTCGATGGACGAAATCGCCGGTTTGATGCTATACAGCACACATCAAGCCGTGCCGACCGATTCAGCCGGATTCTGGTCATCGACCTACAACGGCACATCGCTCCGCGAAAGCGGTCTGCCAGAGTCAGCTCTCTCGGACAAACAGAAAAAATTTCTGGCGGAGGACAACCTGCGCGCCGTATTGATTGTGCGGGCGGCCTCTCCGAGAATCGCCGCAGAATGGAACAACAACCTGCAAGCCTTTGTTGAAGGGCGCAACCACGGCATTCCGGTCAACATCAGTTCCGATCCGCGCAACGAAACCAAGGCCTCGGCCGAATACAATGCCGGATCTGGCGGTAAGATTTCGTTGTGGCCCTGCCCCTTGGGGTTGGCCGCCACATTCAACCCCGCACTGGTCGAACATTTCGGTCGGATTGCATCGCTCGAATATCGGGCATTAGGCATCGCCACGGCACTTTCGCCACAAGCAGACTTAGGCACCGAACCTCGTTGGAATCGGTTTTACGGCACTTTTGGCGAAGATTCAGACCTCGCCACCGATCTCACCCGCGCCTATATTGACGGATTCCAAAGTTCGGACGGCGAGGCCGAGATCGCCGAAGGTTGGGGTTACGAGAGTGTCAACGCCATGGTCAAACATTGGCCGGGCGGAGGTCCCGAAGAGGGAGGACGCGATGCCCATTACTGTTTCGGCAAATATACGGTCTACCCATCCCACAACCTGCAAGAACAGATCAAACCCTTCCTCGAAGGGGCTTTTGCGCTACACGGCAAAACCCGAACCGCAGCCGCTGTTATGCCCTATTACACAATCTCCTACGGAGTGGATCCATCGGGACGCAATGTCGGAAACGGATTTAGCAAATACCTCATATCCGATCTGTTGCGCGAGAAATACACCTACAATGGTGTTGTCTGCACCGATTGGGGAATCACGCACGACTACACCAAAATCGAAGAGGCCGATGGCAAATGTTGGGGTGTGGAGCTACTGAGCGAGGCAGACCGTCATTACGAGGCGATCAAAGCCGGTGTCGATCAGTTCGGCGGCAACAACGACAAACGCCCCGTCATCGAAGCCTACAACCGTTGGGTAGCGGAGTTCGGCGAAGCGAGTGCCCGCAGACGGTTCGAGCGTTCGGCGGCACGGCTGCTGCTCAATAGTTTTCGCACGGGGCTCTTCGAAAATCCCTACGTAGACCCTGACCAAACGGAGCAGATCGTCGGCAAACAGGAATTTATGAAGGCAGGGTATGAGGCGCAACTGCAATCTATCGTTCTACTGAAAAACAACCGGCATGTTTTGCCGCAAAAAGAACGCAAAAAGATATTCATGCCGGCAACCAGCATCTCGATCGACTCCGCACTCATTGCGCGCTATTTTGATCGAACCGACAATTCGGCAGAGGCCGATTTTGCCCTATTATTTATCAACGAACCGCAGAGTGGCAACGGTTATAAGCTCGAAGATCGCACACGAGGAGGTAACGGATATATCCCTATTTCGCTGCAATACAACGACTACACAGCAACCGCAGCCCGTCGAGTCAGCCTTGCCGGCGGAGATCCCAAAGAACCCTCTACAAACCGCAGCTATTACGGCAAAACCGTTCGATGCAGCAATCGTGGCGACCTGACCGCCGTGCTCAATGCCAGAGATGTGATGGGCAACAAACCGGTTATCGTGGCCATAGCGGCCTCTAAACCCTTCGTTCCGGCCGAGTTCGAACCGGCGGCGGATGCCATTTTGGTAGCCTTCGGCGTACAGCACCAAGCCGTATTGGAGATGATTGCCGGTTATGCCGAACCATCGGCACTCTTGCCGATGCAGTTGCCGGCCAATATGGAAAGTGTGGAGCAGCAGGCCGAAGACCGGCCGCGCGATATGACCTGTTACCGAGATCGTGCAGGCAATCTATATGATTTTGCATTCGGGCTGAATTGGAACGGTGTAATCCGTGACCAACGGGTCGAAAAGTACAGATAGCCTCTCTTTGCAACCCAAACAATCCAGATTATATCATTTATAAAAACAACTGACCTTATGAAAAAATTGCTGTTGACACTCGCCCTTTGCACGCTCAGCATGGTGGCATTGGCTCAACCGCCTCACGCCAAGTTTGAGGGCGGCATGATCGGCCACATCACGGCCGAAGGGTGGATCAACGAATTCCTGCAACGCCAAAAAAGCGGACTTTCGGGGTGTCCCGAAGCGATGTCTTACCCCTACGACTCATGCCTCTGGGCCGGAGAGATCGGTCGCAACACCGAAACTTACGGCAGCGACTGGTGGCGTTACGAGCAGACCGCCTACTATACCGATGGGTTACTCCGGCTGGGCTACCTGCTGCGCGACGATGCATTGATCGAAAAGGCCGAGGAGGGGATCCGCTACACCTTGGAACACGCCTCGCCAAGTGGTGTGCTGGGCAACAAAGCCATTGAGTCAATGTGGCCGATGTGTGTCTATTTCCGCGTTCTGCAAGCCTATTACGAACAAAGTGCCGACCCGGCAATTCCAGCCGCTTTGGAGCGTCACTACCTCAATTTTTCACTCGATGAGATCGAGAAATGGCGCAACATCGTCAGCATCGAAGGGATGCTCTGGACGTATGACAAAACGCACAATCCGCGGCTGTTGCAGCTCTGCGAAACAGCCTACAATTCGGAAAAATTCGGCGATCTGACTCCAACCGTGGCTGCCAGCGATGAGAAGTTGGTGATGCACGGCGTAACCTGCATGGAGGAGTTGAAACTGCCGATGCTTCTCTATGCCTACACCGGTAAACAACGTTATCTCGATTTGGCCCTCAACGCCTCACGCAAACTCGATCGGGACGACATGCTGCCCGATGGGGTTCCGGCCAGCGCAGAGGCTCTGGTCGGCAACGCCAACATCATCAACAGCCACGAAACCTGCGACATCACCGACTACACATGGACATTGGGATATTTTCTGCGCACGACCGGCGATGCACAATGGGCCGATCGAATCGAAAAAGCGGTATTCAATGCGGGATTGGGTGCTATCACCAAAGATTTCAAATCCCTGCAATACTTCTCCTCGGTCAATCAGGTCATCGCAACCGGTAACTCAAACCACAACGAGTTTTTCCACGGTTCGACATGGATGGCTTACCGCCCCACACACGAGACGGAGTGCTGTGCCGGAAATGTGCATCGCATGATGCCTAATTACGTAGCCGGCATGTGGTTGCGCGACAAGCAGCAAGCGATCGTTGCCGCTCTCTATGGACCTTCGACCGTCACATTCGAACTACCGAGCGGCCAAAAATGCCACATTGCAGAGCAGACCGCCTATCCGTTCAATGGCGAGATCCGTTTCGACTTCACGATGAGCAGCAAGGAGGAGTTTGCATTTATGCTGCGCATTCCGGCTTGGTGTCAGCAGGCAAAAATTTACATCAACGACCACTTGTGGAGCGATGCGTGCATAAGCGGAACATTTGTCACCCTCCGGCGAAAATTCCGCAATGGAGATCGTATTCGCCTGAATCTCGATCTGCAACCCACCCTCCATATCGTACCCAACCAAGGAGCTTACGTACAGCGCGGTGCATTGCTCTATGCCTACGCCGTACCTCAAACCAAGGTTGAGGATCGGGCGATCTATGCCAACATGAACGGCAAAGTACCGGGAAATTCCGAATTCAAGTGTTGGAGCATCACGCCGACCGGAGCTTGGAACTTTGCCCTATGCGCCGACTCGGCCACCGCGTTGCAAGTGACCGAAACGGGCATAGATCCGAATATTGCCTATCCATTCGATCCTGAAAATGCGCCGGTGAAGATCTCCGTTCCGGTAAAACGAATTCAATGGGAGTTGCAGGAGGGTCGCTATACGCCGACACTTCCTGCCCAAGAGAGCATCACACTGGAATCACAACACAACGAACAGATCGAGCTGATCCCTTACGGAGCAACCGAATTGCGGCTTACGGTCTTTCCGCTCATCAAATAGCGATTGAGACAATGAAATTACTCGTTAACTCCATTCTCCTGCTGTTGCTCCCGATCGGCCTATGCGCCCAAAACGGCTGGACAATCCAATCGATCGACCCCTTGACGAATGCCGTTCCCACAGCGACACTACCGGCCCTTGCAGACGACACCCTGCGCGTGGCACGTGGCGAAAATGCGGTGCTGCAACTGGCTATCAGCTCAATAGATCCGCTCTCGGATCTATCGGCCACCCTTCATCGGTTGAAAGCCTACCAAGGGGATGCGCTCAAAGAGGTTACATTAGGCTGGGTAAGGCAAGTACGCGCCGCACACCACTACACACCAACAGCCCCCGATGCGCTCCAATCGCCCTCCGGAGAATATCCAGATCCGATTCTTACCGACACAACCCTTCATCTGGCTGCCGGGGAGCGAGCCTTGCTTTGGATCGACATTCCCATTCCGACCAAAACAAAGGCGGGAATCTATCACGGCACAATCCGCCTTACGGCACTGCGCGGCGGAAAACGAGTTGCGACCGATCATCTTTTTACCATACGTGTCTATCCCGTCATGCTGCCCAAACAGTCATTGCTGATTACCAACTGGTTCTTCCCCGAAAAATTTTCGTACATGAACGGCGGTCGTCCCGTTGCAGATGATTCGCCGGTCTATTGGGAGTGCATGCGACAACTCGTGCAAACCGCTTCGGCCTACGGACAAAACGTCTGGTTACTCGATGAGGTCGGCACTCCCGTGGTCTCATCCGATGGCAAGAGGCTGAGTTTCGACTTTACACGCATGGACAAGAGCATTGAGTTTTTACTCCGCCATGCCGATGTACGCCTGATTGAGGCCAACCATTTTGCCAAACGTTCACACAACAAATGGGTAGATCCATTCTGGGCAAAAGTGCCGGTACTTGACGGGAAGGGTGGCTACACACAACAACGCCTACCCTATGACGATCCAGCCGTTAAAAGCTATCTCGCCTCCTATTTTTCTGCTTTGCAGACGCATCTGCGCAGCAAACAGCTCCACGATGGCTCCGGACGCAGTTGGCTCGACATCTACACACAGCATGTCGCCGACGAGCCGCTGGACGAAAATCGCGAATCGTGGGAGGGGTTGGCGCGCCAAGTGAAGCAGGCGGCCCCCGACATCCGGATCATCGAGGCCTACCGAGCCAATGGCTACGATCCGGAGTTGATCGACATTTTAGTGCCCCAATTAGATGAGTTTGCGGGAGACAACTATCGGACAATGCCGGAAAATCACAGTTGCTGGTTCTACACTTGCATGTATCCGCGCAGCAACTTTGCCAATCGCTACGTGACTCTGCCGCTCCTCAAAACACGCCTCCTGCATTGGATCAATTACAAATACAAGGCACCGGGGTATCTGCATTGGGGCTTTAACTTCTGGGGCGAGAATGGCGATCCGTTCGGAGATGTTTCGGCTCCGCTCAACGACTGGCCGGGCGGCGATTCGCACATCGTCTATCCGGGCTATCGAAAACTCTATCCATCAATCCGGTTAGCCGCCATGCGTGACGGCATTCGCGACTACGAACTGTTACGAATGGTGGCAGCCAAAGATCCGGCTTGCGCACAAGCATTCGCCAACGATATGGTACTTGATTTTGACCGTTACAACACATCAATTCCCCATTTCCGCGCAATACGCCGCCAAATGTTGGAATTTTTGAGTAGCCATTAATAATCTTACGCGGGGCGATATCGGTTGCCGCATCCTGCCCCAAACAGAAAGCGGGACGTACCCCAATGGGTGCGTCCCGCTTTTTATAAAGAATGTGAATAAATTACTTGTTGTAAGCCTTCATGATCGAAATCAGGTCAACAACCTTGTTCGAGTAACCCCACTCGTTGTCGTACCACGAAACAACCTTTACAAAGGTGTCGGTCAGTGCGATACCAGCCTCTTTGTCGAAGATCGAAGTGCGGGGATCACCCAAGAAGTCGGACGATACGACAGCCTCCTCCGTGTAACCCAGAATACCCTTCAACTCACCTTCCGATGCCTCTTTCATAGCTGCGCAGATCTCATCATACTTTGCAGGTTTTGCGAGGTTTACGGTCAAGTCAACAACCGAAACATCGAGGGTAGGAACGCGCATCGACATACCCGTCAATTTGCCATTCAACTCAGGAATTACTTTACCTACGGCTTTAGCAGCACCGGTCGACGAAGGGATGATGTTACCCGAAGCGGCACGGCCACCACGCCAATCCTTCATCGAAGGACCATCAACGGTCTTCTGCGTTGCAGTAGTCGAGTGAACGGTGGTCATCAAACCATCGGTGATACCGAACTTATCGTTCAGAACCTTAGCGATAGGAGCCAAGCAGTTGGTGGTGCAAGATGCATTCGAAACGATCTTCTGACCAGCATAGGTGTTGGTGTTAACACCGCAAACGAACATCGGAGTAGCATCCTTCGAAGGAGCCGACATCACGACATATTTAGCACCAGCAGCGATGTGAGCCTGCGCCTTCTCCTCGGTCAGGAACAGACCAGTCGACTCAACAACGTATTCAGCACCTACCTCATTCCATTTCAGGTTTGCGGGGTCCTTCTCTGCGGTTACGCGAATTGCTTTGCCGTTTACGATCAACTGGCTCTTCTCGACATTGTAATCGATCGTGCCTTTGAACTGACCGTGCATCGTATCATACTTCAACATGTAAGCCATGTAATCCACCGGTACGAGGTCGTTGATACCTACTACTTCGATGTCTGCCTTCGTGCAGGCTGCGCGGAACACCAGACGGCCGATACGACCGAATCCGTTGATACCAATTTTGATAGTTGCCATAATTTTGAATTATTTGTTAGTAAAAAATTTCGTTATTTTTTTCACAGCGCAAAAATAGACACTTTATATATTTTACTCAAATAAAAATTAAATTTTTTTAGGAAAGATATTACTTTTTCAGGACGTGT
>CAYOKU010000052.1:0-18357 GCA_964404645.1 uncultured Alistipes sp. | reverse complement strand
CGCTTGCCTACGGCATTACGCCGAGTGTACAGACGGCGACAAGCCTTGAATTCGAATTGAGCGATGCCAGCCGGAAGATCTCGGTCGAATTCGACGGGAATCGCATGGAAAATCTATTTCTCTTTCCCGATCTGCCTGATACGAATATTCCGACCGGTGCAAATGTCACCTACTTCGGAGCGGGAGTTCACAACCTCGGACGAAAGGTGATCAACTACCAAAACGATCAGACGATCTACCTTGCCGAAGGGGCATTGGTCTACGGAAGTATCTATGCGAAGAGTTGCCGGAACCTGAAAATTTGCGGACGCGGCATTCTCTGCGCCTCGAAAGAGAATCACGGAGACGGGCGCCAACCGCAGATCGAAACGTTCAACTGTGATAACTTCACGGTCGAAGGGATTATGCTGCGCGATACCCCCAACTGGACGATGAAGATCGTTGGCAGTACCGGCGTGCATATCAACAACATCAAGGAGATCGGCTGGATCATGAACTCCGATGGAATGGACTTTATCTGCTGCCGTAGCGTGCTGGTTGAAAATACTTTTCAGCGTAATTATGACGACAACATTACCATCAAAGCCTTCAATGGCAAGACCGATTATGTGACGGCGCATACCGCAGGTGACGGTTCGTATACCGATTCGGGTATCTGGACAGTCTACTACCTCGATCAAAATAAGTTTGATGTTTACGATTACGAGATCCGCAACTGCGTGCTGTGGGCCGACAAGGCGCATAACATGCTCGTAGGCCCCGAATCGCGCGGTATCCCGTTCAACAACATTAAATTTCACCACAATACCGTGCTCGAAAATCGTCAAAACGATGCAATCTATCCGGGTGCCATGGCGGTGATGATCGGCGATAACGGTACGTTTGAAAATATTTCGTTCGAGGATATTACCATCGAGAATATCAATGGCGGCAAGCCTTTCTGTGCTCAATTTACCAATGCGTGGGCTTATGGCTCGCTCTATGGCCAATGGGCCAAGACGCTGACGTTGAAAAATATCTCCTATACGGGGAGTCGCGCAACCAAGAGCTGGATTCGTGGCCGCAATGCCTCGCAGACGATCGATGGTGTGACGATTAGCAATTTTACGGTCAACGGCACTCCTGTCACGAATGGATCGGGAGCCGATTTGGAGATCAATTCATACGTCAATAACGTTGTTTTTCAATAATAATAACCATTAGCAAATTTCTTTATAACTAACTTAAAATCTACTATTATGAAAAAATGTTCCATTTTTGCAGCATCCTTAGCCTTTCTGGCAAGTGCCGCATTGGTAGGATGTTCTACCTCGACGGATGATTTGGAAGGAATCACCAACGACAACTCTCCGAAATTGAAATTTATCACTCGCAGCGAAGGTGCTGCCGAGGCAGAGTATGCTCACAAAGCTTATTTGGTGTCGGGAACAACGATTTCCGATGCTAAGAGCGCGGCAAATGCGGCCGGTTTGACCGCATTCTCGGTTGAGCCGGGTACCTATACGGTCTACGCATCTGCTGCCAATAGCGAAACCAATCTCACCTTTACGGGTATCGAGGCTTCGAAAGCGATTGCCGATGCACGCATCAAAGTGACCGATATGACGGCTCAGATTCCCGAACTGATGGTTGGCAAATCGGCTGCGGTGGCGGTGAGCGATCAAGGTGGTACGGCAAGCGTAGAGCTGAAACGTGTCGTAGCATCGGTTGAGGTCTCCGTGAGTGGCCTTTCGGCGATCGATGCAAACACGATCACCTTGACAATCGGCAATATGTACGATCAGGTCGATCTGGACGGTAATCTTTCGAAGAGTGGGGCTGCTTTTGCCTCGAAGGTGATTACGTTGACCAAAAATACGGCAAGCGGTGTCTATGAAGGGAATGCGATCGTGATGCCTACCGATGTGGAGGCTTCGGCGGTTGTATTTACCTACAACATCAACGGAACTAACTATTCGGGCACTCCGAAGGTGGATGGTGCGGCACTGGCAAAGATTGCGGCCAACGGCAAGTACACACTTGCAACTACGATCACAACCAGCGGAACGAAACCTGTTAGCCTTACGTCCAGCGTAAGTTACAAGGCATGGGATGCATCGGTTGTTCTTGCCGATAGCTTTACCATCGCAGAGGAGACCCCTGAGAAGACATGGACTTCGGCAGCTCTGCCGATTGGTGGCAAGGCCAACGGTTGCGATAACTTCTGGGCATCGTCCTCTTTGGAGGGCCAATCCGATAGCAATTTATTTGATGGGGTGAAAGATGGCGGATATTGGGGGCCTGATGTATCATGGGATGGAACTCCGACTTGGTATATCAAGCTTGGAAAATCTTGTGAAGGTATTGCTATTGATTATTGGAATAAAAGCGGAGGCGCAGGTGGCCAGAAGATTAAGACCATGGATATTTATGGAAGTAACCTTGAAGGTGATTATGGTGGCGGAAATACATCATGGGTGAAAATTACGACCTTCACCTCTGATAAAACTACACCGACAACGGATGCCGGCGTGCAGGTATCAACCGGTAAGATTGCCTTCTCGACCGATGGTACTACCTCTTATCAATATATTAAATGTGTGATGACATCGCGTGTTAGCAACACGGGTGAGTCGATTGCGGATGGTGATGTCAATGTCGGTGAGGTAGAAGTTACCACTTGGTCGTATAAATAATCGAAATCCGTCCGGAGTTTGCTCTGTTGACGGTTAACTACTTAGGTCGCTTTTACGGAGTGTGGCCGAAAACCCGCTCCGTAAAAGTTGCCTTCAAACCGCAGATAGAGAGCTATAATGCGGTCACGTAACATCACGTTTGGATCTATTTAAATTTAAGCCATAATGACCATTATGAAAAAACAGATTATTGGGGAGGTCTGTAAACGGGCAAGACGTTTGACCAATACGCTGTGGTTGCCTGCGTTTGTGCTCACCCTGCTCTGTTCGTGCGATGAAGATAAGGCCAAAAGCGATTGGCCGAATGAGAATGAACTCCTGCAAGAGATTACCCCCGTGCTGGCTCCCCAAGGTAGTGATTTCGAGGGGGTGGAGAAGTATGGAGTTTACCTCTACCTTTTCAACGAAATGTCGTCCGAATGCTACAAATACCAGAGCGCAGATGCTTTCGGCTTGCTGAAACCTGTTGTGGTGGAGCGGGCGGCCTATTCGCTGGTTTCGCTGATGATGAATCCCCAGTCTGCCAATGTTTCGTTCGAGGCCTCGATGAAGGCGCATAAATCCGATGAGATATCGGTTGTCGATATGAATCAGGAGATTCCCGATTTGGTGCTTGCTTCGGCAACCGTGAGCCAGAAGGTGGAAACTCCGGTGCAATTGACGACCATGCAGCGAATGGTGGGTGCGCTCAATGTCAAGGTGACCGATGTGCCGCAGGAGGTGACTGCCATCGAAGTGACCGTTAACGGTCTTTATGACCAGTTCAATTTCAACGGTATCTACGGTTTCTCGGCCGATGAAGGGGCTTCGAAAACCTTTGCGTTGAAGAAAACAGCCGCCACAAACTCTGCGACCAAGGCCGCCGGCGGATCACTCTTTTCGAATCAGGTCGTTGTGCTGCCATCGGATACGGATTTGGAGCAGTTAAAAATGTCGTTTCGGGTCTATAAAGGAGCCGATTACGAGGTGTTTAATACTCGATTCTCCGGAGCTATTCTGGCTAACAAGGTTGCCGTACTCGAAGGAACGGCCGATGAGTTGCTGAAAAATGCGATTCTGACAACCGGATTTACCTATGCGCCGTGGGATTCGCGCAAGAACATCGAAGATAACATCACGATCGGAACAGATCCCAGTAAAAAGTGGAGTTCGAAGTCGTTGAAGATCGGCGGGGGAAGCTCGTATAATAATTTTTGGGCCTCCTCTTCGTATGCGGGCTCTTTCGATAGCTATCTCTATGATGGAGTTAAAGGAGAGAATCCCGATCAATTCTGGGGCCCCGATCTGAGTTGGGATCCTATTCCGACTTGGTACCTCGATCTTGGTGCGGCATACGAAGGTGTGACGATTGATTACTGGAACAAGTTCGGCGGCAAAGGTGGCGGCAAAATTAAGACGCTGGATATTTTTGTAAGTAATAATGCCGATGATTACGGCGGTGGAGCCAAGGCGTGGGTGAAGATCTATACATTTACCTCCGACCGTACTGCCGGCGGTTCGAACAGCCCCGATGCCGGAGCGCATCTTACCACAGGCCGAGTTGCCTTCTCGCAAAACGGCACGAACTCGTATCGTTATGTAAAGTGCGAGGTCGCTTCGCGAGTTAGTCCCGATGGTGTTGCAGACGATAGTTTGGATGCAAATGTTGCCGAGGTGGAGATTCAGGTCTGGAATTGTCAATAGTTTCAGCTGTCTAATAGAGGCTGTCTATTAAGTCTTGAAAAATCGAAATCACCCACGTTACAGATATCTGTGGCGTGGGTGAATCTTTAAAAAGCAGGCTTGTTAGACAGCCTCTATTGTGGAGAGTCGGATCGAGATTATCTGTTCTCGATCCGCATTTCGATTGACGCACCCGACCACTGGTTGATTGTTCGCTTTTCGTGACTGATTAATTTTCCGGCGTAGCTGACCCGCAACTCTATGTTGAATGGCTTGGTGGAGTCGATGTCGTTGCCAACGGGGAGCGTGTGAGGTATTATATAAAGGTATAGCACGAGGTGATCGCAGGCCTCGGTGGTGAGGGTTGCTGTGCGGTGCCGTGCAATATTGTCGGGGCGTGCGGAGAGATTTGCTCCGACCTCGGCAACGTGCGAGGAGGCCGAGACAAATCCGATGCGTTGCTCCTCTCTATCGAAACACCCACCCATCAATGCCACGTTGTAACGCCACCAGTCGTCATAGCGGCTGGTGACTTCGATCGTAAATCCGGTTCTCTTTTCCATGTCGAACCAAAGGTAGCAAAAGTCGTGCGATCCACCAAATCAAGGAGAGCCCGACACGTGTAAATGCTAAAACTGTGGGTTTTCTTTGCAAATGTGTGATTTTTTCGTAACTTTGCGCACTAAATGTGCGTAAATGGACGTGGATCAGCGATATTCGATAGCCTACAAAGGGCTTAAAAACGGGAAGCACGATTTCGAGTTCGAAGTCGGCAAATCGTTGTTCGAACAGTTCGAGAATTCGGAGATTCACGATGGCGATTGTAAGGTGTCGATTGCGCTGTTGCGTGACGAAACAATGCTGACGCTCGACATTGTTATTGAGGGCTATGTTGTTGTGGCTTGTGATCGCTGTCTGGAAGATTGTTCGATTCCGGTCGATTATGAGGATCGGCTGCTGGTTAAGTTTTCGGATGAGGTTCATGACGATTTCGATGGTGAGGTGCTGTGGCTGCTTTCGGGCGAAGACGAAGTTGATCTGACACAGTATATTTACGAGAGTATCCTGCTCTCGCTCCCTTATCAACGTGTGCATCCCGAAGGGGAGTGCGATCCGGAGATGTTGGAGCGATTCCGTAGCATTACGGCGCATGAATTGGAGCGGTTGGAGGCGGAAACTACGAAGAGGGACTCGGAGTGGTCGAAACTCGCAGATTTGAAAAAGCAGATGACGGCCGAAGCCGATAAAGATTCTGACGACGCAAAATAAACAAACGGTAAATACGTTAAACTATTAATTATATTGTAAAATGGCACATCCTAAACACAAAATCTCGTCAACGCGACGTGATAAGAGAAGAACTCACTACAAAGCAGTTGTTCCGACGGTCGTAACCTGCTCGAACTGTGGTGCTGCGGTGCTTTATCACCGCGTTTGCCCAGAGTGCGGTTTCTATCGCGGTAAGCTGGCAATCGAGAAGAAGGCTGCCGAATAAGGCGGCTCAAAGAGTGCATCCCGCAAGGCTTGCTCTCTTTTTTGATTTAAAATAACTTCCGTACCTCTGGTGCCGACCGTTGTCGGTGCGAGTGGACGGGGAGAGCATATAAACCAAATCGCACGAGAATGATAAAGATTGGTATTGATGCCATGGGTGGCGATTTTGCGCCAGAGGCGACCGTTAAAGGAGCTGTCATGGCACTCGAAGCGATCGGATCGGATAGCCGTATCGTACTATTCGGTGACGAAACGAAAATCAAGGCTGTGTTGGCTGCCGAAAAGTGTGCGGCCGACCGTTTTGATATTGTAGCAACGACCGAGGTGATTGAGATGGGTGACCATCCGGCCAAAGCGTTTCAGTCGAAGACCGATTCAAGTATTACGGTCGGATTCGGATATTTGGCAAAAGGTGTGATCCACGGTTTCGCCAGTGCCGGTTCTACCGGAGCGATGATGGTCGGCTCGATGTACGCCGTTAAGCCTATTGATGGAGTGATTCGTCCGACGATCTCATCGGTCGTGCCGACAATTGCCGGCTCTCCGGCTTTGCTGTTGGACGTGGGGCTGAATGTGGATTGCAAGCCCGAAGTGTTGGCTCAATACGGTTTGATCGGTTCGATTTATGCACAATCGGTGTTGGGTATTGCTAATCCGCGTGTTGCGGTGCTCAATATCGGCGAAGAGGAGACCAAGGGAAATGCCCTTGCTAAGGCTACTCACGACCTGTTGAAGGAGGAGTCGCGGATCAACTTTGTCGGTAATGTCGAAGGCTCGCATCTCTTTTCGGGCAAGGTTGCTGATGTGATTGTGTGTGACGGATTTGTCGGAAATACGGTCTTGAAGATGGCCGAAGGCTTATATCGGATCAATCGCGCGTTGGGGTGCGACAATGCCCCTTTCTGGGCGGCAATGAACTACGAACACATCGGCGGAACGCCGGTGTTGGGTGTCAATGCGCCGGTGATTATCGGTCACGGCTGTTCTTCGCCGATGGCTATCCGCAGCATGATTCTCTCAACCGAGCAGGTTATAAAAGCAGATCTGACGGCTAAATTGCAACAGGCATTCCGCAGCTAACGGAAGGTCAGCATGCGATGCTATTTTCGCAAGGGCGGCGATACGGCCTTGCGGAGCAACATAATTTTAATTTTTGTAAAGTTAGAGATTAATGGGTAAGATAACAGCAGCGATAACGGGCGTGGGGCAATACCTGCCTGATTACATTTTGACAAACGAAGAGTTGAGTCGAATGGTTGATACCAGCGATGAGTGGATTATGTCGCATGTCGGTATCAAGACACGCCATATCCTCAAAGGGGACGGCATCGGAACCTCCTATATGGGTGCACGTGCCGTAATCAACCTGCTCGATAAAACCGGAGTCGATCCGATGGATATTGACGTAGTGATCTGCGCAACGGTGACACCCGACATGTTCTTTCCCTCGACAGGTAATTTAATTGCCGATCAGGCCGGCTGCAAAAATGCCTTTGCATACGATGTTTCGGCTGCATGCAGCGGGTTCCTCTTTGCTTTGACCACAGGAGCCAAGTTTATCGAGGCCGGAACAAGCAAAAAGGTGATTGTCGTCGGAGCCGATAAGATGTCATCGATTATTGATTACACCGATCGGGCAACCTGTCCGATTTTCGGTGACGGAGCGGCTGCCGTGCTGCTTGAACCCAATACGGAGGGGCTTGGTGTTGTTGACTCGATCCTTCGCTCGGATGGTTCCGGCGAGATGCAGCTCTATATGAAGGCGGGCGGTTCGCGCTATCCGGCTTCCGCGGAGACGTTAGCCAACAATTGGCATACGATTATGTGGGACGGTCAAGCAGTCTTTAAAGCGGCCGTTTCGAAGATGGCCGATGTGTCGGTCGAGATGATGGAGCGTTACAACCTTACGGGTGACGATGTGCGTTACCTTGTGCCGCATCAGGCGAATCTGCGCATCATTGATGCCACAGCACGCCGCATGGGGATCGGTAAAGATAAGTGTATGATCAACATCGACCGCAACGGTAACACCACCGCCGCTACGATTCCGAGTTGCCTTTACGACTACGAAAAAGAGTTGCGTCCGGGCGATAACCTGATTCTGTCCGCATTCGGCGGCGGATATACGTGGGGTGCTATCTATGTGAAATGGGCTTACGACGGTTCGAAAGCATAGCTTTGGGATTCAACCATACGAAGACGGGTGTTGTTGCGAAGACAACACCCGTCTTTACATTATAGGTGCGTCCTATTTTTATATCAATTATTCCGATCGTGAAAATTTGCACAATAATAAAAAACTATTGTATATTTGCATCAACAGAAAATACAAACTTTAAAACAATACGATTATGTTAAGCAAACAATTGCACGATGCGCTCAATGCGCAGATCAATGCCGAACTTTGGTCGGCTTATCTCTATCTCTCCATGTCGATGGACGCAGAGGCGAAGGGGCTTAAAGGAATTGCTAACTGGTTCTATGTACAGTTCCAAGAGGAGCAGGATCACGCTCGTATTTTGATGAACTACATCCTTTCGCGTAATGCGGAGGTGAAATTACTCCCGATCGAGGAGGTGCGCACCCAATGGGCTTCGCCGCTCGAAATGTTCCAGGACACGTTGACTCACGAGCAGGAGGTTACTGCGATGATTGCCAATTTGGCATCAATCTCTGCTGTCGATAAAGATTTTGCCTCATCGAACATGTTGGTTTGGTTCGTTGATGAGCAGGTTGAGGAAGAGCAGTCGGCTCGTGACATGATCTCGGCTTGCGAGGCCGTTGAGGGGAATAAATTCGGGCTTTATATGCTTGATAAAGAGCTATCTTCGCGTACTTATCAGCAGGCGGCACCGCTGGCTCCGAAAGCATAATGCCAACGCCATAGCATTTTGTTTGCCGCACCGGAGAGAACTCCGGTGCGGTTTTTTGTTAGAATAGGCGGAGTAATCCCTCGATAGAGAGTAGGATGACGACATATCGCACCGTCTTGCCTACGGTCATCGAGGCGGCCGTGAGCCATACGTTACTGCGCATCAGCCCTAACAGGATGGCAATGGCCTCGCCGATTGTGGGTAGAAAGGCGAAGAATCCCATCAAGGCTCCGCGCCCTGCCAAAAAATGTTGGGCACGTTCCAACTGTTTGTCGCTTATCCCCAATCGCTTGATCCACGCTGTTTTGCCCAACGATCCAATCCAGTAACAGGTCATACCGCCCAAGCTGTTGCCCGCCGTAGCGGCTACCACACACCACAAGGGAGAAAGCCCCATGCGCACCAGTACAATCATCACTGCCTCGGAACTAAACGGCAGGATGCTACCGGCAATAAATGCCGACAAAAAGAGCCCCCAATAGCCCCAGTCGGTTAGAAATTGAGTCAGAGTCTCCATTGTTTACTCCTCCTCCTGATAATAGACCTTGTAAAACTTGCCCTTCTCGTCCTCGCCCTGTTCGAGCAGGTTGCGATTGCCGTGGACATAGATGTGAAAGTTGCGGTCGAGTTTGATGACGCTTTTGTAGGCGCGTGCCTGTTTTTTGACGGCCGAATCCGAGATGCCAAACTCATCTTCAATGCGAATGTCGCGATCTTGTTCATACTCTTGCCGGAATCGCGCAAAACTCTCGACCACTTCGGGTTGGCGGATTACCCGCTCCGAAAATTCGCCCATTGAGAAACTATCTTGCTCCTTGAAATAGCTCAGCGTGTCGTTGAGCATCTCGGCTTGATCGGCTTTGGATACCGAAAATTCGGCGGGGAGATGCTTTGTAACGTAGTTTTTACACATGGCCAGCGCGTTGTGTGTGTTGTGGTAGTCATCGTGCCGTTGGCGCACTGAGAGGAAATCGTCGATCCAGTAGCGTGCCTCCTGCCGGTTGGTGTTGTCGACCAAACAGACAACAAACCCCTTTTCGCGCTCGTGGTTGAGGATGATGCACCCCTTGTCGAGTTTATGGACGTTGATCCCCTCGCGCGTATGGATGCGTACCCCTTGCGAACCGGCATCGACATCGAAAAATTGATCGCGTGTCTCTGATTTGAAGAGTCCAACCGCATCGACTCGCTCTGCATCAAGACTACAATCGGAGAAGTAGGCCACGTAGAACTCTCCGCTCTTGATCTGCGGCAGCGTGCCGCATTCGTAGAGGTGGCGCGCCAAGGCGAGCGAATTCTCGTAGAGTGTGTCGGGATCGTCAAAAATTTGTCCCACAAAATGGTAGACCTCGTTGCAGGCTAAATCACTCTCGTGGGTGAGGTTGTAATATTCATCGGTTTTGAATGCGTCGAGAAAATAGGCGGTCAGCATCTGCATCAAGTCAGCATCGGCGGTCTGATCCGACAATGTGGGTGAAATCAACAGCGGCTCGTCTTTGGCTTTATTACCGACGATATGGATCGCCAGCGACTCTATTTGGGTCTCTTCTGTATAGATCATTTTTCTTGGTTTTATTCCGAACGCATCGAAAGCGAGATCCGATTGCGAACGGTGTCTATGGCGGTGACACGAACTTCGACATGCTCTCCCAAATGGACAGCGTCGGCGGCCGAGGCGACGTAGCGGTCGGCAATCTGCGAGATGTGAACCAGTCCGTCCTGTTTGATCCCGATATCGACAAAGGCTCCGAAGGCGGTGATGTTGGTCACCGTTCCAGGCAGTCGCATGCCGATACGCAGGTCGTCTATGGTGCGTATGTTCGGGTCGAAGGCGAAGATCTGGATCGGTTCGCGAGGGTCGAGGCCGCGTTTGTCGAGTGCATCGAGAATATCCTGCACGGTCGGCAGACCGATCTCGCCACCGACATAACGTTCGGGTCGGATCGTCTTGCGTAGGGCAGCATCGGCAAGCAGTTGTCCTATGGTAGCACCCACATCCGCTGCCATCCGCTCGACAATGTGATATGACTCCGGATGTACGGCACTGTTGTCGAGAGGGTTTTTACCGCCGATAATGCGCAGGAATCCTGCGGCCTGCTCGTAGGCTTTGGCTCCTAAGCGAGGCACTTTGAGCAGTTCGCGGCGTTGTGTGAAGTTGCCATTGGCAGCACGGTAGCAGACGATATTTTCGGCCAATGCAGGGCCTAAGCCCGATATATGGGTGAGGATATGTTTCGAGGCGGTGTTGATGTTAACCCCCACGCGATTCACGCAACTCTCTACCACCGTGTCGAGCCGATTGCGAAGTTTCGACGGATCAACGCTGTGCTGATATTGTCCGACACCGATCGACTTGGGGTCGATCTTGACCAACTCCGAAAGCGGATCAATCAGCCGTCGGCCAATACTCACCGCACCGCGTACCGTAACATCGCGATCGGGAAACTCTTCGCGCGCTACGGCCGAAGCCGAGTAGACCGAAGCTCCGTCTTCGCTCACCATGAAGATCGCGGCATCACCGATGTCGAGTCCGCGTACAAACTGTTCGGTTTCGCGCCCCGCCGTGCCGTCTCCGATGGCGAAGGCCTCGGTTTGATAGGCTGAGGCCAATTTACGGAGCGTATCAGCCGCTTCGGTAGTCTGGTGCTGGGGTGGGTGGGGGTAGATAGTGGTGTTGTGAAGCAAGTTGCCCTGCGAATCAAGCACAACGACCTTGCAGCCGGTGCGAAATCCGGGGTCGATGGCGATCACCCTTTTTTGTCCGAGAGGTGAGGCCAAAAGCAGTTGCCGCAGATTCTCTGCAAAGACGCGGATCGCCTCATCATCGGCATGCTCTTTGGCCGTAGCGAGAGCCTCGGTTTCAATTGAGGGGCGAATTAATCGCTTGAAGGCATCGGCAATGGTCGGTTCCAGATAACGGCGTGTGGTCGAACCGGAGCGAATGATGCGGCGGCAGAGCGATTCGGTGATCGCCTCGGTATCGACATCAATGCCGACACGCAGGATCCCCTCCGCTTCGCCGCGTTGCATGGCCAGAAAACGGTGTGAGGAGATTGATCGCAGCGGCGATGTTGCATCGAAATAGTCGGAATATTTAACGCCCTCCTCCTCTTTGCCTTTGACCAATCGTGCGTGAACGATCCCTTCGCGTGCAAAGCTACGGCGCACGGCGTTGCGTGTCTGCTCCTGTTCGGCGATGCGTTCGGCTACGATGTCGCAGGCTCCGGCAATCGCCTCTTCGATCGAGGTGACTTCGGCCGTGACAAAGCGTTGAGCCTGTTGTTCGATCTCGCGAACGGATTGCTGTTCGATCAGATTGGCCAGCGGTTCGAGTCCACGCTCGCGCGCAATGGTGGCGCGAGTGCGCCGTTTGGGCTTATAGGGTAGGTAGATATCCTCTAATTCGGCACTCTCCCAGCAAGTCATGATCCGGTGGCGGAGTTCATCGGTCAGTTTTCCCTGTCCTTCGATTGTGGCGATGACGGTCGCTCGACGAGCTTCGAACTCGGTCAATTTGTCCAACCATTCGCGGATTGCCCCCACCTGCAATTCGTCGAGTGATCCGGTTGCCTCTTTGCGGTAGCGGCTGATGAAGGGGATCGTGGCCCCCTCGTGGAGTAATTTGATGGTTCCTTGTACCTGTCGCAGAGGGATTTGCAACCGTTGTGATATGATTTGTTCGATCATAGGTATCTACTATTTAAAGCACAAAGATAACAAAACCGCACCATGCGCAAAAATCGGGTGGAAAAATGCACCGCAGAATGCCGCATGTCGGGACGTCGGGATATGAAAAAAGCTGTCTGAAAGCGATTTCAGACAGCTTTTTTGAAAATGGTTTGTATTACATCATACCGCCCATTCCGCCGGCAGGCATCTGGGGCATGGCAGGAGCATCGGATTTCTTCTCGGCCAGTACGCACTCCGTTGTCAGGAACATCGAAGCGATTGATGCGGCGTTCTCCAATGCGACACGTGATACCTTGGTGGGGTCGATGATTCCAGCTTTGAGCATATCCTCGTACTTGTCATCACGGGCATTATAGCCGAATGCCTCTTTGCCTTCACGTACTTTGTTGACGACGACCGAACCTTCACCTCCGGCATTCTCAACAATCTGACGCAACGGTTCTTCGATGGCGCGTTTGATGATCTGAATACCGGTTGTCTGGTCTTCGTTCTCGCCTTTGAGTCCTTCGAGAGCTGCCGTGGCGCGGATATATGCGACACCACCGCCCGGAACGATTCCCTCTTCGACTGCGGCACGTGTGGCAGCCAATGCATCATCCACACGGTCTTTTTTCTCTTTCATCTCTACCTCGGTCGCAGCACCCACGTAGAGAACGGCTACACCGCCGGCTAATTTGGCAAGCCGCTCGTGTAACTTCTCCTTGTCGTAGTCCGAAGTCGATTTCTCTATCGCAGCGCGAATCTGTGCCACGCGGGCTGCGATATCCTCCTTCTTACCTGCGCCGTCCACGATGGTCGTGTTCTCCTTGTTGAGCGAAACTTTGTCGGCAGTACCCAGCATAGCGAGCGTTGCATCTTCGATCTTCATCCCCTTGTCAGCCGAGATCACCGTTGCTCCGGTCAGTACGGCGATATCTTCGAGCATCTCCTTGCGGCGGTCGCCGAATCCCGGAGCTTTGCAGGCGGCGATCTTCAATGTGCCACGCAATTTGTTGACAACCAAAGCCGAGAGAGCCTCACCATCGACATCCTCCGCAATAATCAACAGCGAACGTCCGCTTTGTGCCACCGGCTCCAAAACGCCCATTAACTCCTTCATTGTCGAGATCTTCTTGTCGGTGATCAAGATGTAAGGCTTTTCGAGCTGTGCCTCCATCTTTTCAGGGTCGGTGATGAAGTAGGCCGAGATATAACCGCGGTCGAACTGCATACCCTCAACCACCTCTACATGGGTTTCGGTTCCTTTGGCCTCCTCCACGGTGATAACACCCTCTTTGTTGACCTTCGACATCGCTTCGGCGATCAATTTGCCGATCGTGTGGTCGTTGTTGGCCGAAATCGAAGCCACTTGCTCGATCTTGGCAATGTCGTTGCCAACGGTCTGGCTCTGTTTTTTGAGCGACTCGACTACTGCGAGAACCGCTTTGTCGATACCGCGTTTGAGATCCATCGGATTTGCGCCGGCGGTTACGTTCTTCAAACCAACGCCGATGATGGCTTGTGCCAGCACCGTTGCTGTGGTTGTGCCGTCACCGGCATCATCGTTGGTCTTCGAGGCGACCTCTTTGACCATCTGCGCACCCATGTTGGCAAACGCATCTTCCAACTCAACCTCTTTGGCTACCGTTACACCGTCCTTGGTGATCTGCGGAGCTCCGAACTTCTTGTCGATAATCACATTGCGACCTTTGGGGCCGAGCGTTACCTTGACTGCATTCGACAGCGCATCGACACCCTCTTTGAGCAGTTCACGCGCCTCTACATTATATTTAATCTCTTTTGCCATAGTTGTAAATCATTAGATAATTGCCATAATATCACTCTGTTTCATAATCAGGTAATCCGTTCCTTCGACCTGAATCTCCTGACCGGCATATTTGCCGTAAAGTACCTGGTCACCGACCGCAACCTCCATGGTTACCTCTTTGGTTCCGGGACCCACAGCAACGACCTTTCCGGCCAGCGGTTTCTCTTTGGCAGTGTCGGGGATAATCAGACCTCCTGCCGTTTTCTCTTCGGCGGGGTTCGGGAGCACAAGAACCCGATCCGATAATGGTTTTACGTTCATAGTTTTACGATTTTAATAGAGTATTTAATCTTTGTTTGTTTGCATTTGCACGTTTATTTACAACAATTGCTATGCCAACCGAATTTTGACAGATTCGGTGTGACAAAGCAACAGTTGAGACTGTCATTTTGTCACGCAATGCAATTTCCTCGAATTTTTCAGTCGTTTTTTTTGGACAGACCGGAAAAGTGTATTACATTTGCACTCCGATACGATGAATGTCGGTCGTAGATGGTGGATGTAGCTCAGTCGGTTAGAGCGTCGGATTGTGGTTCCGAAGGTCGTGGGTTCGAGCCCCATCTTCCACCCAGAAGGGTTTCCAGTAACGGAAATCCTTTTTTTTGTGCTTCGAAATTTCCAAAATAGAATTGGGCCGGTGTTGTAATTTCAATTACGCAACCAGCCCAATTCTTACTATTTGCCGATATTGACTACCGTTTTACTTGTACCTTCGTATATCCGTAGAGTGCCTCATCGCCCAACTCTTCTTCGATGCGGAGCAGTTGGTTGTATTTGGCCATGCGATCCGAACGCGACATGGAGCCGGTTTTGATCTGTCCCGAATTGGTTGCCACAGCGATGTCGGCAATGGTCGAATCCTCCGTTTCGCCCGAACGATGCGAAGTGACGGTGGTGTAGCCTGCGCGATGTGCCATCTCGATGGCATCGAGCGTCTCGGTCAACGAACCGATCTGGTTTACCTTGATGAGGATAGAATTGGCACAACCCATCTCGATTCCCTTGCGCAGAAACTCGACGTTGGTCACAAACAGATCATCGCCTACCAATTGACAGCGGTTGCCCAATGCGGCGGTCAGCATCTGCCAACCCTCCCAGTCATTCTCCGACATGCCGTCCTCGATTGAGTCGATCGGGTAGCGGTCAACCAACCCTTTGAGAAACTCAACCTGCTCTTTCGATGAACGTTTCGCGCCGTTGACTCCCTCAAATTTGGTATAGTCGTAGATGCCCTCTTTGTAGAACTCTGATGAGGCACAATCCATTCCGATCATTACCTCCTTGCCCGGCACATAACCAGCCGCCTTGATCGCCTCAATGATCGATTCGAGAGCATCTTCCGTGCCTTTCAGTGCGGGGGCAAAACCGCCCTCATCGCCCACTGCCGTTGATAAACCACGGGCATGAAGTACCTTTTTCAAGTTGTGAAAAATTTCGGCTCCCATACGAACAGCCTCGCGCAGGGAGGGTGCTCCTACGGGGCGGATCATGAACTCTTGGAACGCAATCGGCGCATCGGAGTGCGAACCCCCGTTGATGATGTTCATCATCGGCACGGGGAGTGTCTTGGCATTGGTTCCACCGATATAGCGGTAAAGCGGCATGCCGAAGTAGTCCGCTGCGGCGCGTGCTACGGCAAGAGATACGCCCAAAATGGCGTTTGCGCCCAGTTTCGATTTTGTTTTTGTGCCATCGAGGGCGATCATCGTCTTGTCGATGCCGACCTGATCGGCTACGTTCATGCCCAGAATCGCGGGCGCGATCAACTCGTTGACGTTCTTCACCGCCTTCTCGACACCTTTACCTAAATAGCGACCTTTGTCGCCATCGCGCAGTTCCAAAGCTTCGTTTTCGCCCGTTGATGCACCGCTGGGTACGGATGCACGGCCGAAAGCCCCTGATACGGTACGTACCTCGACCTCAATGGTCGGATTGCCTCGCGAATCGAGGATCTCTCTTGCGTGGATTTCTACGATTTGCATAGTTTCAATGGTTTAATTATTGTTTTTATGATCTACTTAATTATACTGTTACAGGACAAAGATAATTATATTTAAACGAATTACAATTTTAATTTATTGTGTGGTTTTTTGCTATAAAACGGCTGAAAATTTTCAAATTTTTCGCGAATGTCGTATCTTTGTGTCGCTATAACGCGAATAACGCTCTAAACAAAATTCATGCGAAAAGTTCTTTCGTTCTCTCTCTTCCTTATGTTGGGGCTTGTAGCCTCTCAACTCCTGCCGGGTGCTCTTGGTGACGCCTATTCGACCTTCAAAGTCACCTCCGATGTGCTGCTTTATGTCTGTCTGGCATTTATTATGATCAACGTAGGTCGCGAATTCGAAATCGACAAAACACGTTGGCGCAGCTATACCACCGATTATTTCATTGCTATGGCCACGGCCGCTTTGCCGTGGTTGTTGATCTGTGTCTACTACATTTTTGTTCTGCTTCCCTCCGATCTTTGGACGAGCAGCGAAGCGTGGAAGGAGAATCTGCTGTTAAGCCGGTTCGCCGCTCCTACTTCGGCCGGCATTCTCTTTACAATGCTCGCGGCTCTTAATCTCAAAAAAAGCTGGATCTACCGCAAAATACAAGTGCTGGCGATCTTCGATGACCTCGATACCATCTTGTTGATGATTCCGTTGCAAATCCTGATGATCGGGATGAAGTGGCAGATGTTCGTGATCGTTGGCTTGGTGGTGGTGCTGCTTGTGGTGGGGTGGCGTTGGCAGGCTCGTTGGAATCTGAAACAGGATTGGAAACGGATCTTGGGATTGGCCGTAACGGTCTGTTTATTGACCCAGATCGTCTATTATATCACGGCCTACCTCTATGGTCATGACGAGAGTATTCATATCGAGGTGCTGCTTCCTGCGTTTGTTGTCGGAATGCTGATGAAACATCACGATATTGATACGCCGACCGAACGGCGTATCTCGACCGGAATCTCATTTCTATTTATGCTGTTGGTCGGGGTGAGTATGCCGCTGATCGGCGGTAGCAATGCCGCTATGGCTGATTCGGTCACCGCCTCGCAACCGATGATGCCGTGGGGAGTCCTATTGCTGCATGTGATTGCCATCTCGCTGCTCTCGAATCTGGGGAAATTGATGCCCGTATTTTTCTACCGGGATCGCACCCTTGCGGAACGCTTGGCGTTGTCGGTGGGGATGTTTACTCGTGGAGAGGTTGGGGCAGGTGTGATTTTTATCGCATTAAGCTACAAATTGGGTGGGCCGGCCTTGTTGATTTCGGTGTTGACACTGGTGCTAAATTTGATTCTTACGGGTGGATTTGTTGTAATTGTCAAGCGTTTGGCTCTCCGTAGTGCTGACCCAACAGCCGGTTCATGCTAATTTAAGGGGCGTTGATGTGGTTCGATTGCCGGTTTGTTGAATTTACGGAGATTCCAGTTGGCTACTCAGAAAATTAGATTATATTTGCCCTGTCAAACAGATATTCACCTTTTAAAAACATGATGTTATGAAGAAACTGTATTCTCTTTTGGCGTTGGCCGCAGTGTTGCTTGTCACGACTGTCTCGGCTCAAAATTATGAAAAGAACATTTTTTCGATCCGTGGTGGTATGAACATCGCGGAGATAACGGCAAAGTCTGATGGCATTACCGTAACGACTGATTCGCGCATTGCTTATCACATCGGTGTAACCGATCAGATCCTGCTTTGCAAGCGAATTCCGCTCTATCTCGAACCGGGGCTTTTTCTGTCCAGCCGTGGTGGTAAGGTTAACAAGTTTACCCTTAGCCCTCTTTATTTGCAGGTTCCTGTTGTTCTTACCTACCACTTCAATATCAAGGACAAAGTTTCGATTGAACCCTTTGCCGGTATCTATTATGGATTGGGCATCGGTGGAAAAGCTAAATTGGGCAAAGAAAAGACGGATGTTTTCAGCGATGAAGGCGGTATGAGCCGTTCGGATTTCGGTGTGCGTGTTGGAGCCGGTGTTGTTTTCCTGAAACACTTCTATGCCGGTCTTGGTTATGAAATCGGCTGTGCAAACATTGCCAAAGAGAATGAAGCAGCTAAATTCCATTCGAACTGTATGACTGTATCGGTCGGTTACAAGTTCTAATCGCTTGCTGAAACGGCTATAACATTGAGCTGCATCTTTATGGGATGCAGCTTTTTTA
>CAYOKU010000051.1:0-18516 GCA_964404645.1 uncultured Alistipes sp. | reverse complement strand
ATTTTTGGCATACTCCGTGTCGATGTCGATCAGCGCATGGATGTTGTTGAGCGTGTTCATGAAGAAATGGGGGTTGATCTGGTATTTCAGATAGTCCATTTCGGCCTGCAAATTCTGGCGTTCAAGCTCCTCCATACGCTGCTCATCGCGAATTGATTGATACATCAGCTTGATTCCCGAATTGGCTCCCGTCATAAACAGACCCAATATCACGTTCCAATAGAGCTCCAAGTCGGTGAATGTGGCTTTGCGGTGCTCAATAAACTGCTCATCGGGCAGATCCGAAAAGATCACATTGTCAACAAAATTTTGTTCGTAGAGATCAACGACCCAGAAGACGCCGATGATTAGCAAAATATTGAGCAGTAGGTATTTCCAATATCGGTGTTTGAGCATATAGCGAGGGGCAATCACCGCATTGTGCACCACGAAGATAATCAAGTAGGGACAAATCTTGCGCCATGCGATCAGTACGTTTTCGAAACTGACGTGCATTTCGGACATCATCTGCGAGTTGAGCACCGGCACCAGTATGATTGCCGACCACACCATGACGTAGAGTAGATTCTCGCCGATCGTTTGTTTGCGCTGGATCTTCATGTGGCAAAGATAGAAATTTTTCTCGAAATCACGTGAGGGCAGATTTGAACCTTGTTACAACGCCGATGATCGGGCAAAAAGGTGTTTGTTGTAACTCGTTTTGTAGCCTTTTTTCGGTTGTAGATACTTACTTAAACCAAAAATCCGCCTTGGGGCGGATTTTTCAGTATCATAAAAAAGCAGGGAATCGTGACTAATAAGTGACGCCTCATTCTTAGAACGGATTCAGTGACTATGAAGAATTCGAAATTGAACCCAATGGATTCCCTGCTGTGTTTTATCCTGCTAACGATTCAGTAATGAGGGGGCATACAGATAGCGTTTGATGCTTCGTTTGGGGGTCTTTTCGAACTCGGTAGGATAGAGTACGATCTCCGAAATTCGTTCGAATGCGGCCAATTGGGCGTTCAACTCTTTGAGGTTGTTCTGCATGATCTGTGGAAACTCACTCTTGTCAACTCCCTCCGATTCGGCCAATTCGTAGTCGGGAACCACAAGTGCTTTGAGTTTGCCGTCGCCGTTGTCAAGAACCAATGATTCAAGTACCATGTACATGTTGTTAAGCTTGTCCTCGATCTGTTCGGGGTAGATATTCTGTCCGCTGCCCGATAGGATCATTGTTTTGCAACGGCCGCGAATATAGAGCGTGCCGTCGGGATCCATCGTTCCCATATCTCCCGTATGGAGCCAACCTTCGGCGTCGAGTACCTTATTCGTATCAACTTCGTTTTTGTAGTAACCCTTCATCACGTGCTCCCCTTTGACAATGATCTCGCCGGGGATATGTGCCGGATCGTCCGAATCAATCTTCACCGTCAGATAATCTTTGATCGCCATGCCGCAAGAACCGGCTTTGAATAGGTCGTCAGAGGTGAAGCTGATCAGCGGAGCACACTCGGTCATACCGTATCCGACTGTGATTGGAAATCCGATTTTCATCAAAAAAGACTCCGTCTCCTGATTCATCGGGGCTCCACCAACGATAAAGAGGTAGACTTCGCCGCCAAATGCATCGAGTAGTTTCTTCTTGATGACGGTGTAGATTGCCGAGTTAAGCAACGGAATCTTCATGGCAATGCTCATCGGGCCTTTTTCGAGCAGAGGTAGTACCTGCTTGCGGTAGACCTTTTCGAGAATGAGCGGTACACAGTTGATAACGGTTGGTTTGACCTCCTGCATTGCCTCGATGAGGATCTTCGGGGAGGGGATACGTCCGAGCAACGTGATGTGGCCGCCCACGGCGAGGTGAGTCAGGAAATCAAATGCGCAGCCATAGGCATGAGCCAGCGGCAGGAACGATAAGGCGCGCCCCCCCTTGACGAAATAGTTTCTTCCGGTCTTATGGTTGGCATATTTGGCCGCTGTCATAACGTTACCCGTGAGGTTGTTGATCGTTAAAATCACCCCTTTTGAGTAGCCCGTTGTGCCCGATGTGTAGTTGAGCAGGCAGATATGGTCATTCGGCAGTTCGGGATATTTGATATCGTTGATGCTGAATCCGCGGGGATAGCGAGTGCGGTAATTTTTCAGAATATCTCGTTGAAACTTGGTGAGCGATGTCCCGTCACGTTCGTAGATGACATGGTAGTCGGTTAACGAAAAGACGGCCTCGATCTGGCGGATCTGCTCCTCTTCGATATTGTCCCAGAAATTATCGCCCAGAAAGAGCAATCGGCTCTCCGAGTGGTTGATGATGTGGATGATGTCGGCCGGAGCGAAATCCTGCAAAATAGGCACGATGACGGCTCCATAGGTGATGGTGGCCATATATGCGATGCACCAGCGCGGATTATTACGGCCGATCAATGCGATTTTGTCACCCGGTTTGACACCCGCTTTTTTAAACAGCAGGTGGAGCTTGGCAATCTCTTTCGCCATCTCATAATAGGAAAAAGTCTCCTTCTTGAAATAGTCGGTCAAAGCCGACATTTCACGATTGTCGCGGAAACTTTGTTCGTATATTTTTATCAGGTTTTCCTGTAACATTACCTCTCTATATTTGCTATAAACTATGCTGCAAAGATAACGCAAAAAAACGGAAAAATTGCAACTGTGTATTTCCTTTCATCCGTTTTTGCTTATAATTTGGCCCAAAAGCCGATGCTTTTGGTCGTTTGGTCGGATTGTTACTTTTTCGGGGTAGAGTCGTTTTTGGGTGGATTCATCGTGGGCCGAGTCTTCCAGATGTAGGTCTTCGATTCGGAGTTATGCATCAACCGGTCGATATTTTTGCGATGGGTATAGAGTAGCAGAATAGCAATCACGAAGGAGAAGACCACGAATGGAATCGACTCGTTGACTTTGGGCGAGATCAGGGTGAAGATCGGGAAACAGCAACCGGCCACCATCGAGGCGAGCGATACATAATGTGACACCATCAGAATCACAAACCAGACTCCGAAACAGAGCAATGCCACCGGCGGATAGATGCCTGTTACGGCACCAACCAATGTAGCCACCCCCTTGCCGCCGCGAAATCCGGCAAAAATCGGGAAGATATGCCCCAATACAGCGGCGAATACGGCGATGATTTTGATGTTAATGAGCCACATATCATTGACATTCACATCGTATTTGAGCATCTCGATGATCGTCACAGCCACGAATCCTTTGAGAAAATCGAGCGCGAAAACGGGCAGAGCGGCGCGTCGACCCAACACACGCAGCATATTGGTCGTTCCTGCATTTTTACTGCCGTGTTCGCGGATGTCGATGCCGTAATATTTCTTGCCGATCCACACGGCACTCGGTATCGAGCCCAGCAGATAAGCAATGATAATCATCGTTGTAGTTGTATAATACGTTAAAATCATAGCGTTTTGTCGGATTAGTTTTCATGCAAATATAATCAAAAAATCCGGAAGAGAGCCCTCTCGCCGAAAAAACGGTGGGCTCCTCTCTATATTTGGAGAATTATCGTATCTTTGTTCCCAAAAATACCTATATTATGAATACTAAGAGCTTGCTCGAACCGATGGGTTCTTGGGCGTGGTGGCGTTCGTGGGTTCTGATTTTTGTTGGCTGTGCGATCATGGGCCTCGGATTTGTGCTGTTTATCAACCCCTACAAATTCGTTCCGGGGGGTGTCTACGGCATGGGTATCGTGCTGCACAACATCTTTCCGTCGGTGCAGGTCGGAACGTTCGGCTATCTGTTTGATATTCCGTTGATGCTTACGGCTTTGTTGGTTTTCGGTGGCAAATTCGGTGCGCGCACGGTGATGGCGGCACTCTTTACCCCCGGATTCATGAATATCGTGACTAATCTGGTCTATCCCGATGCGGAGGCAGTTCGGTCGCTCGATCCGGCTCAACTGCTCAACGGACGACTCGATCTGTCGGGTGACCTGCTACTGACCTGTATCATCGGTGCGGTGGTGGTCGGTGTTGGTCAAGGCGTTGTTGTGCGTCAGCAAGCAACGACGGGCGGTACGGACATCGTGGGGATGTTGTTGCAGAAATATGCGGGGATTAAATTTTCAACCGGCATTTTACTTGCCGATGGATTTGTCGTGCTATCAGGCCTTGTCGTGATCGGATTTGGATTGGGACTGGGTGAGGCGGCGGCTAACGGTTGGATGCTGACGCTCTATTCGCTCATTACGATCTATATTTCATCGCGAGTGGTGGCCTATATGCTCGATGGAGCCTCGTATGACAAACTCCTCTTCATCATCAGCGACCATCACGAAGAGCTCAAACGCTTCATCATTGATCATCTCGACCGGAGTGCCACCTACATCAAGTCCAAAGGGATGTACACCGAGGCAGATCGAGATATGATCTTTTTGGTAATCAGCCGTAAGGAGGTGCATATTGTCGAACAGAAAATTCGCGAGATTGACCCGAAAGCCTTTTTGGTTGTGACCGATGCTTACGATACTTACGGCGAAGGATTCAAGGCCTTCCCCGATAAAGATACTATTCATGCCGAGTAGATCGAATGTGTACAATTATTAGAAAATAGAAAAGGAATTTTGATTAATATCAATACATTACGTCCGTTGGAAGGAGCCGGACGCAAACTATTCATAGAGACCTACGGATGTCAGATGAATGTCGGTGATTCGGAGGTTGTGGTCTCCATTCTTCAACAAGCCGGCTATGTCTATACCGAAAAGATCGGTGAGGCCGATGTCATTTTGATCAACACCTGCTCGATTCGCGACAATGCCGAGCAGCGTATTTGGGGGCGTATCGCCGATATGAAACGTTATCGCCGTGCCAACCCCGCCTTGCTTGTCGGTGTGATCGGTTGCATGGCCGAGCGGCTCAAAGAGAAGCTGACCGAGGGTCGTCACGGTGTTGAGATCGTGGCCGGCCCTGATGCTTACCGCGATCTGCCGCGCTTGTTGCGTGAAGCCGAAGGGGGCGGAAAGGGGATCAACGTGCTGCTCTCCTCCGAGGAGACCTATGCCGAGATTGCTCCGGTACGTTTAGACCGCAACGGAGTGAGTGCCTTTGTCTCGATCATGCGCGGATGCAACAACTTCTGTTCCTACTGTGTTGTCCCCTACACACGGGGTCGTGAACGCAGCCGAGATGCCGAAACCATCATCTCCGAGGCGCGCAGCCTTTTCGAGAACGGATACCGTGAGGTGACGCTCTTGGGACAAAACGTCAATTCGTATCGCTGCGGAGAGGTCGATTTTCCGGAGCTGATGCGTTGTGTGGCGGCGATCTCACCGCAGTTGCGCGTGCGATTTGCAACGTCACACCCCAAAGATATGAGCAATCGTTTGTTGGAGGTGATGGCCTCGATGCCCAATATCTGCCGTTCGATCCATTTGCCGGCGCAGTCCGGTTCTACGGCCATGCTCGAACGGATGAATCGCAAATATTCGCGCGAGTGGTATCTTGATCGGATTGCGGCTATCCGTCGCATCTTGCCCGACTGCACGATCTCGACCGATTTGATTGCCGGTTTTTCGGGAGAAACGGATGAGGAGCATGCGGCAACACTCTCGCTGATTCGCGAGGTGGGGTATATGTCGGCCTATATGTTCAAATACTCGGAGCGTCCGGGTACCTATGCTTCGAAACATCTGCCCGACGATATCTCCGAAGAGGTGAAGTCGGCCCGCTTGGCCGAGATCATTGCTCTGCAAGCCGAGATGAGTCTGCGAAGCAATCAAGACGATTTGGGCAAAGAGTTTGAGGTACTCGTCGAAGGAGAGTCGAAGAAGAACAAAAAACAGCTTTCCGGTCGCACATCGCAAAATAAAGTGGTTGTTTTTGACCGCGGCGATTGTGGGGTGGGTGACTACGTGCGAGTGCGTATCACAGGGTGTACGCCTGCCACGTTGCTCGGCGAGATACGATAAATAATTATTAATTACTAAATAGATAGCTTATGCGATTTGACGAACTCGATCTGGAAGATGAAATTCTTGACGGGTTATACGATATGAATTTTGAAGAGATGACCCCCGTACAAGAGCACACGATTCCCGTGATTCTCTCTGGTCGGGATATCATCGGTTGTGCTCAAACGGGAACCGGAAAAACGGCAGCCTATACGTTGCCGCTCTTAAACCGGCTGCTCATTGAGGGGAATGATGACAATGTGGTGAAGTCGCTCATCATTGTGCCGACTCGTGAGTTGGCACAGCAGATCGATCAACAATTTCAAGGTTTTTCCTACTACGCGCCGATCTCGACTACGGTTGTCTACGGAGGCGGTGACGGCAAAGGATGGGATGTGCAGAAGAACGGCATGTTGCGTGGTTCGGATGTGGTGATCGCCACCCCCGGTCGTATGATTGCCCACCTGCAAAACAGCGGGGTCGATCTTTCGAGAGTCGAGTGCTTGATTTTGGACGAGGCTGACCGCATGCTCGATATGGGTTTCAGCGACGATATCATGAAGATCATCTCCTACCTCCCCTCTGAACGGCAAACCATCATGTTTTCGGCAACGCTTCCGCCTAAGATTCGCGAGTTAGCCAAAACTATCCTGCATAATCCGGCCGAGGTAAATATCGCCATTTCAAAGCCCAACGAGGCGATCGACCAATCGGCATATATCTGCTATGAGAACCAAAAGTTGGGCATTATCCGTGAGATGTTTGCTCAACCGAGCGAATCGAAAACAATCATTTTCTCCTCGTCAAAACTCAAAGTCAAGGAGTTGGCACATACGCTCAAACGGATGAAACTCAATGTTGCGGCCATGCACTCCGATTTGGAACAGGCACAACGCGAGGAGGTCATGTTGGCCTTCAAAAACGGGAAGATCGACATTCTGGTGGCCACCGACATTGTGGCTCGCGGTATTGATATCGAGGATATTGGTCTTGTCATCAACTACGATGTGCCGCACGATCCGGAGGACTACATTCACCGGATTGGCCGAACGGCACGTGCGGCGGCTACGGGTGCAGCCATCACATTTGTCTGCGAAGAGGAGCAGGGTAAGTTCCACGCGATCGAGAAATTTATCGAAAAGGAGATCCGCAAAGGAGATCTTCCGGCAGCCGTCGGTGATGGGCCTAAATACAATCCCGATGCCTTTTCGGGCCGTGGTCGAGGCGGATTCGGTCGTGGTCGGAGTGGCGGCGGACGGGGAGGCAATAACCGTGGACGTGGGGGTCGTGGAGAACGCAGCGATCGAAGTCGTACCGCATCGGCCGATGCAGCGGAACAACCTCGCGATACGGGTCACGCATCGGGACGGGGTGAAGGCAACCGCGGTTCGCGCGATCGCCGCCATCGTCATCGCGGAGGTAACGGCTCTAAAAAAGCAACACAGACAGCATCCGCACCGGATCCTGCCACTAAATAACAGCTTATGAAACTCTCCCTTGTTACCCCCTTGAAAGGCACTTTGTTGCTTTCGGACGAGGTGTCGCACTATACCGAGCTATTGCAGGAAAACAACCTCTATAAATTTATCTGGGTACGCACGGGAGAGTTGTCACTGACGGTCGATCATATTCCGATTCAACTCTTGGCAGGCGAGGTTCTTCCGCTCTCTCCGCTACAACGGTTGGAGATCAAATCGGGGGTGGGAGAGTCGCTGTTGCTGGCTTTCGACAGTAACTTTTATTGCATTTTCGGTCATGATGGCGAAGTGTCTTGCAACGGATTGCTCTTTACCGGTCAGGTCGAGCCGCTTCGACTTCGGCTGTCGGAGGAGCGGGGCGCGGCTTTGGCGCAGGTTGTCGACGAGTTGAAAGTAGAGTATGATGTCGATGACGGTCTGCGTGAGGAGATGTTGCGTATGCAGCTCAAACGGTTTATTATCATCTGTACACGCATCGCGCGTGAACACTTTGCCGTAGATGCCCCACGCGAACAGGTGTTTGACATCGTGCGTCAATTTTTTGTGCTGGTTGATCAGCACTTTCGAACGCGAAAACGGGTGCAGGATTATGCTGAAATGCTGCACCGTTCGCCCAAAACGCTGACCAATCTCTTTGCTACCTACGGGCATCCGACACCGCTTTCGGTCATCCACGATCGTGTGAATGCCGAGGCGCGCCGACTACTGCTCTACACAAATAAAAGTGCGAAGGAGGTAGCTTATATGGTTGGTTATGAGGATGCGGCGGCGTTTAGTCGGTTTTTTGCAAAGATGAATAACCTCAGCATTACCGAATTCCGACGCGCGAATCGGGAATAATTTACAACCGATTCGGTTATTTTGCTATCGTGAATATCTCGAATTACCCCGATATTTGCAGAGTCAAATAAAACGCATAAAACCATGATGCAAAAACTCACAAATCTTTTTTACGACCTGCTGTCGGTCGTTGCTCGCGCACAGCGCGTTGGATTGGGCATGATTCGTGTCGCGATTCTGATTATCTTCGTCTGGATTGGCGGCCTTAAATTCTGGAATTACGAGGCCGAGGGAATTGTTCCGTTTGTCGCCAATAGCCCCTTCATGAGCTTCTTCTATCAAGAGAAAGCTCCCGAATATAAAGAGTTCAAACTCAAAGAGGGCGAGTTCGATCCGGTGAAACATGAGTGGCATGTCCAAAACAATACCTACGGTTTTTCGCATGGTTTGGGAGTGCTGATTATGAGTATCGGTATCTTGACTTTTGCGGGATTTTTCTCGCGGCGAGTAGGTCTTGTGGGCGAAGTATTGGTGATTGTGATGACCCTCGGTACGCTCTCGTTTTTGGTGACAACTCCCGAAGTCTGGGTTCCTGATTTGGGGAGCGGCGAATCGGGCTTTCCGCTGCTGACCGGTGCCGGACGTTTGGTTATTAAGGATGTAGCCATCATTGCCGGAGCTTTCGTGTTACTCACCGATACGGCTAAAACTTTGCTGGCACGGCGCACTGCAAACTAACGATTGTTCAACCCTTGGTGTGGCGTATGGTTATACGTTTCTCATGAGGGTTTCCTAAAAATGAGTCAGCCTAACTGTTGGATCTATATCCGACTGTTAGGCTGACTTTTACTTGATGGATAGATCTCTAATAGATCTTATCCGGATTAGTCTCCTCATCATACCATTCGGCGTGCTGTGATCCGCCTGAGGTTGCCCATGGCATAAAATAGGTATAGGTTTCTCGAATATCGTTATTCTCGCTCGGATAGCTGAAATCACCCGGAATGGATAACGCCCACATCATGTAGTTGTCTTTCTGTTTACTTCCCGATTTCGCATATGCACGGAACGGATCTGTGGCGATTATATCGCCGTTGGTGATTGTTGCTTGTGCTGTTGGGGCATAACTGGGCAGGTGAATCTCGCGCGAACGACTTCTGGCCGCTATAAAGAAGTTCATCGCCGATTCGATCACTTGCGATGCATCTATCGGTGATGTAAATGTGATTTTGGTGGTCTGGGTTACCGCGGGGATTTGCGCAATGTGTTTCCTCGTGTTGCCCGAAGAGAGTAACTCCTTGGTGTCGTTGAACAGCGCGATTACAGCCAACTCGTTCCCCGATTCAAGGCCGGCCGATGCGAAGATGCCTTTGCCGAATTTGGTATGTGACGATGTAATGCTGGCGATCTGTGAAGAGGCGACCCGATCCATTTGCAGGGCGAATGCGAGGTTGTAAGTTGTGCCGGCAGCCTTCAATTTCCAGTTGATGGTCATTGCTCTTACTTTGCTGCCGTCTTTCGATTGTTCGCGGTCGATGCTGGTAACAATCACCGCATCGTTTACATCGTAATCGCCTAAGAAAGGCCAGTTATCCTCGAAGCAATAGGTGTAGACTCCCCCTTTTACGGTTATATACTCCTCAGGTTCAGGTTCCGGCTCCGGTGTTACAGGTGCTTTGCCGCCGTTGCAAACCGAAGGCTCGATACGAGTAATCTGTTGGGCGTTCAAAATAGCACCTTGGCTGAGGTAGTTGGCCGGAATGCGAAAGTCCTTCTCTTTGTCGCTAATGTCGTAAACGACCTCCATGAAACCGGAGAAGTTGGCATTGTGTTTCATACCGGCCAACTTTTTAATTGCGACAACGGCTCGCGTGGTGTTTCCGGCTTCGGCCGTAAAGTTGTTTTTGCCCCCTTTATTTTCGGCGTTGAATTCCGAGGTGATAAAGTAAGCTCCGCTCGCGAGGTGAAAATCCGATTGATTCATCTCGGCAGTCGTTGTTTCGAGAGCTGCGCCTGATGCGATGTGGAAGATGCTTTGTGCCTTGGTAACCAACTCTTCTATTTTAGTATAGCATTCGATCCAAACCTCGCTTTGCGACTCCATATATTCGGCTGTCATCTGCCCTTTCTGATAGAGTTGTGATTTGTTGTTGAGTTCAAACTCATCGGTCACGTTCAATACCCCGTTTTCATAGTTGTGCAGTTGTGCCGTTGAGTTCATTTTGATTGCATCAACCGTGATTTTACCATCGTTATGCAGCGTTACGCTGTTCGATAACGGCATATCATCGACAGTCAACTCGGCCGTTGCTGTGTTGTAAAATGTGGCGCTATTATTCAGATCCAGCATCTCTGCAATCTCAATTTTGCCGCAATTGACAAGGATTCGACCGCTGTAATTGATTGCATCGGCCGTCAAATTGCCGCCTTCAAACAGATAGAAGACGGGGTAGCTCACGCTGTTGTTCGATGCTGTCAGGCGACCGCCAATCTCGACTTTTCCTCCCGGTAGAACGATCAATTGCGCAGTACCGATCGCCAGATCTCCTTTTACTTTCAATGTTCCGGCTACATACAACTCCGGATTTTGATAAGGCGCACGCCCACCGTTGAGGTCGATGTTTCCATTAATGACTGCGCCTGCGGGGATATAGTACGCCTCCGCAGCCGTACAGCCGGCTGTGTATTTCATGTAGTCTGCTCCTAAATCGTATTGCGAAGTCGGTGTGGTGCGAATGACGGCCTCCGGTGCAAAATCCGCTTCGGTTTTTGCGCTCGCCGTGGGGTAGTTAGGCATTGACGATGCGATGCGAGTCGCTGCTTTAACTTTGATTCGGGGAGTTGCCGCTGTTTCGATAGCTGCTCCTGCAAGGTTGATCTCCGATTCCGCTTTGGCTATTGCAACCGATTTGGTGCCATCGGGAAGGGTGGTTTCGATGTAGAGATTCTCGACACCTGCCGGTATGGTCATCGTGGTTTGGAAAGGCGTTGCGGCCTTCGTTACACCCATTGCAATCTGGTTCTCGGCCGTGATGAGCGGTGAGGTGTAGATACGAATGATGGCGTAGTCGGCTCTTTTTTCGTTGATTGTCGGAGCCGATACGGTTGCTTTTACGTCGCGGGTGGTCTTCCATGTAAAATTGGACGGAATTACCGTTTCATTTTTAGACGTTGCATCGGAATTGTCAATGCCATCAATACATGAACTCGCTAATAATGTTACTGCTAAAAGAGAATAGGCTAATTTTTTCATAATTTGCGATTCCTATTTATTTGGTCTTTTTTGTCTGTAAATATTTCGTTGCAAATATACATATATATTTTGCAATACAAATCAAAATCGTCCAAAAATGCCACAAATAAGATCTTTTTAGGTCTGTTGTTTATCTGTAAACCGATGATTCTCGAAAAAAAGCAGGTTGAAATGCGTGGTGAAATGGAAAAAAGATTATCTTTGCAAAAAATACAAGAAGAGTAATCCAATGCTGCAACGGATCACATACGACACCCGGCGACCCATCCTACCTAATGGTATGATGACTTCGATGATGTGCATGTGCAACCGATTCAGCCGGGTGTAATTCTCTTGTATGCAATTAAGATACAATCCGGCTTCTTTGAGGTCGGATTTTTTTATGGATCATTATATCATGTAGGAATATGAATTCGAAAAATTATCGTTTTGAAACCTTGCAGGTACATGCCGGACAGCAGGCTGATCCGGTGACGGGAGCGTGTGCGTTGCCGATCTACCAGACCTCCTCGTTTGAATTTGAAAGTGCCGAGCAGGGTGCTGCCCGTTTTGCTCTGACCGATCCGGGTTATATCTACACGCGATTGGGGAACCCAACGACCAATGTCTTTGAGCAGCGCATTGCCGCACTCGAAGGGGGAACAGCCGCTGTGGCTGCGGCATCGGGAATGGCTGCGCAGTTTTTGGCACTCAATAACCTGGTGGGGCAGGGCGATAATATCGTCAGCACTTCGTTTCTCTATGGTGGTACGTTTAGCCAGTTTAAATATACGTTGGCGCGCATGGGTGTCGAGGTTCGTTTTGCGGCAGGTGATGATCCGGCAAGTATTGCCGCATTGATTGACAGCCGTACCAAGGTGCTCTACCTCGAAACGATCGGCAACCCCGAATTCAATGTACCCGATTTCGAACCGATTGTCGAGTTGGCACACAAACAGGGCATCGCAGTCGTTACCGACAATACGTTCGGAGCCGGCGGATACCTTTGTCGCCCGATTGAATGGGGGGTAAACGTGGTGACTCACTCGGCAACCAAATGGATCGGCGGCCACGGGACGAGTCTGGGAGGTGTTGTGGTCGATGGCGGTAATTTCGATTGGGGCAACGGTCGCTATCCGTTGTTGAGTGAACCCTCGGAGGGATATCACGGATTCAACTTCTGGAAAACGTGCGGCGCAACTGCGCTGGCTGTACGTACCCGATGCGAGGGGTTGCGTGACGTGGGGGCATGCCTGAGCCCTTTCAACGCATTTTTGCTGACGCAAGGGCTTGAAACTCTTTCGTTGCGTGTGCAGCGTAGCGTGGACAACGCGTTAGAGATTGCTTCGTGGCTCGAACGACATCCGAAGGTTGAACGGGTGAGCTATCCGGGACTTCCGTCGAGCAAATACCACGGATTGGCTCAAAAATACCTGCGCAACGGATTTGGCGGAGTGCTGACTTTTTGCGTGAAGGGAAGTGCGGAGCAAGCCTCTAAAATTGTCGATAATGTGCATCTTATCAGCCATCTGGCCAATGTGGGCGATGCCCGCACGCTGATGATCCACCCCGCATCGACCACCCATGCCCAACTCAACGAGCAGGAACTTACCGCTTCGGGAGTCTATCCCAACTTGCTGCGATTGTCGTTGGGTATCGAACATGTTGACGACATCAAGGCCGATCTTCAAGAGGCTCTGAACCGATTGTAATGGAGCCACAGATCTACATACATCCGGCCCCTTTTGTGCTGGAAAGCGGATGCGAATTGCCTCGGTTGCAGATCGCCTATCACACCTACGGTCAATTGAATGGAGCCGGCGATAATGTTGTCTGGGTCTGCCATGCGCTGACAGCCAATTCAGAGGTGGCCGATTGGTGGCCGCATACAGTTGAAAAGGGCAGATTCCTCGATCCGGAACGCCATTTTATCATTTGCGCCAATATTCTGGGCTCACATTACGGAACGACTGGGCCGTTACACGAGAATCCGCATACGGGTACTCCCTACTATGCGGATTTTCCCGAATTTACGATTCGCGACATGGTACATGCACATCGGCTGTTGGCCGATGCGCTTGGTATCGGTCGTATCTCTGCGTTGGTCGGGAGCTCCGTAGGTGGTTTTCAGGCGATCGAGTGGGCGGTTGAGGAGCCGCAACGTATCGAAAAATTGGTGTTGATAGCCACTTCGGCCAAGGCGTCGCCGTGGACGATTGCCGTGGACGAAACCCAGCGTATGGCTATTCGGGCTGATGTCACGTTTGGGGAGCCGCGTGCCGATGCCGGATTGCAAGGACTTGCGGCAGCTCGGGCGATTGGACTTTTGACCTATCGGGGATCATTGGGGTATAACCTCACGCAGCGAGACTTATCCGAAAATACCGCCGTGCACCGCGCCTCTACCTACCAACAATATCAAGGCGAGAAGCTCTGCCGCCGTTACAATGCCTACTCTTATTACGCGATTCTCAATGCGTTCGATACGCACGATGTGGGTCGGGGGCGTGGAGGCGTAGCATCGGCCTTGTCGCAGATCTCTGCTCGTACATTGGTCGTTGGTATCACAACCGACATTATCTTTACGCCGGCCGAGATGCGTGAGTTGCAGGCAATGATCGGTCGGAGCAATTATGCCCAGGTCGACTCTCCGTTCGGACATGATGGTTTTTTGGTTGAGCACGAACCGCTTAATGCGATTTTAACCCCTTTTATGAACGAATAAAACCCATGGAATTATGAGTATGATAAAAATCGGACTGTTCGGTTTTGGTGTAGTCGGACAGGGCATCTATCAGGTGCTGCAAAAAACGAAAAACACCAATGCCGAGATCGTCAAGATCTGTGTACGTGATCCGCACAAGCCACGTAAGGTTGCAGCCGATGCTGCGCTGTTTACCACGTCGCCCGAAGAGATTCTCGACAATCCGGCAATTAACCTGATCGTTGAGGTAATCGACAATGCAGCGGCCTCCTACGAGATTGTGCGGAGTGCACTGTTGAAGGGGATTCCGGTGGTTTCGGGCAATAAAACGATGTTGGCACACCACTTGCCCGAATTGATCGAAATTCAGAAAACCAACCACGTGGCATTGCTCTACGATGCCTCTTCGTGTGGTTCGATTCCGGTGATCCGCAACCTCGAAGAGTACTACGACAACGACCTGCTGTTGGAGGTAAAAGGTATTCTGAACGGATCGTCAAATTACATCCTTTCGCGCGTATTCGACCACAATGAGGCCTATGATGCGGCACTCAAACAAGCGCAGGAGTTGGGCTTTGCCGAGAGCGACCCTTCGTTCGACATTGAGGGTTACGACTCTCTTTTCAAACTGGTAATCATCACAGTCCATGCGCTTGGCACCTATGTTGCGCCCGAACGGATCTTCACCTATGGCATCTCAACAATTCATGATTCCGATATTCGTTATGCACGCGAAAAAGGGGTGAAAATAAAGTTGGTCGCGCAAGTCGTCAAGGTCAACGAGCAGTTCTTTACGATGTTCGTTATGCCTGAATTCGTCACGCCCGACAAATATATATATAGTGTTGACGATGAGTATAACGGTGTAGTGATCCGTGGCGAGTGCTACGATCGGCAATTTATGTTCGGTAAGGGGGCAGGGAGTCTGCCTACGGCCTCTTCGATTTTGAGTGACATCATGGCGCGTCTGCACGATTACAGTTACGAATATAAAAAGCAGAAATATCCCCAGAAACCGGCCTACACGACCGATATTATGCTCAAAATTTATGTGCGTTACACCTCGACCGATATTCACCGGATTCTGAACTTTTCGAAGATTCACGAACAGTACACCAGTGAACAGAGCAACTACCTCATTGGCGAGATTAGCCTCGGTGAACTGCTCGAAAAACGAGCTCAGCTCACCGGAAAGGATGTTTTTGTAGCAAATATTCCGATTTTTTTCCTCAATAAGGATAAGTAGAGATCTGAAAAATTCATCATTCGGACATCGTTATTTGCAAGCCAAAACGGAGCATCCGAATGATGAATTCTCTCTTTGTAGTGCTTATTTGGTGGCGACAAAAAAAAGATCGAAACAATCTTTTGTCACGGGGACGATCCGGTAGTCCTCCATCCGGATCGAGGCGGTCAGTTCATTATTCTCTTTCAGTAGTTTGCGGCGATTCCAGCGATTCAGTAGATCGTATGGAATTTGGAGTAGTTGCCGCGGTAGACGATGTTGCAGGTCGAAAATATCCAAGCGGGTGATGCGCTCTACGCCGCGCCGATTTTGCTCGTAATAGGCCATAATTCGCTCGTTGCCGACCACTCCTGACTGCTCAATGGTGGGAAAGTAGCCGCCTAATAACGTGGCGAGTTGAGCTGCCGTGTATTCGCGAACGTGCCACGGATTACGTGTAAGCGACATCGGAGCGTTGGGTGTGGTGACGATCAATCGGCCGCCCGGACGTAGCACTCGCCAGATCTCGCGCACAAACTCCCGATCATCGGGGATGTGTTCAATCACTTGAAACGTAATCACACAGTCGAACCGCTCGTCTTCGAACGGCAACGGAGGTACGACCGCTTGCCGGAACTCCACGTTTGGCTGGTGGAGTAGTTCGGTAGCGGGTGCATGTTTGTCGAGTGTGATAAAGTGTGTGACGCGCGGAGCGATCACCTCAATGCCATAGCCCGATCCTGTGCCTATCTCTAATATATCACCGCCTTGAATGCGCTCTGCCGCGGCATGATAGGCCAATATCGACCGTTGAAAAACGAAGTTGTCCGAGGCCTCTGCCGAAACACGCTCCGCTGTCTGAATTGTTGCCATCTATTTGCGGATTTTGATGCCCGAATCTCCGGTTTCAACAACGCCGCGTTTGAGCAATACGCCGAGCGAACGTTTGAAAACCTTTTTACTCATCTGTGTCATCCGTGTAACCTCCTCGGGCGCGCTGTCGTCGTTGAGCGGTAGGGTTCCGCCGTGTTCAACGATCAGTTGGAGGAGAGTCTCGGCCGAATCTTTGACCTGTGCGTAACCGGCCTGTTGCAGACTGACGTCAATCCGGTTATCTTCGGTGATGCGGCGAACATAACCTGTCACACGTTCACCGATGGCTATCGGCCGAAAGATCTGGTTGCGATAGATCATGCCCCAATGGCGGTTGTCGATGATGACACGGTAGCCGATCGGACTCTCCGAGGCGATGAGTAACGACACCTCCTGCTGGGGTTTTACCGAGATCAGATCGTTGTTGATGAATCCTTTGAGTTTCATCGTGGCCACGCAACGCCCCGTTACGTTATCTTCATAGAGATAGACCACATAACTGTGTCCGGGGAGTACGCCTCCTTGCTGATTGCGATTCGGCAGAAAGAGGTCTTTGCCATGCAGTCCCCAGTTGAGGAACGCACCATGCAGGGTTTTGTCCACCACTTGCAGAAAACCCACTTCACCTTCGCGCAAGAGTGGGGTTTCGGTGGTGGCCACCAGTCGATCTTCCGAATCGTGGTAGATGAAGACCTCTTTTTGATCGCCGGGCTTATCGCCCAGTGAGGTGTAACGATTGGGCAGCAGTACTTCGTTCTGCTCCTCGTCAACGAGGTAAAGTCCGTACTCCGATACTCGGCTTACGGTAAGAGTTTGATTACGTCCGGCTTTCAACATAGGTCTATCAGATAAAAACTGCTGCAAAAGTACATTTATTTTCGGCCTCTTGCAACTTCGGAGCAAACCTTTTTGCGAATCGGAAAATTATTGCTAACTTTCCAGAACCAATTAAGCTGACCTGAAATGAATATACACCGTATAATGCCGCTTTTGATAGCGGCTGCGCTGTGGTGCTCGATCACCGTCGCACAACCTGTCAAAACGCTCTATGATAAGACCGTATATCGCATTGCTATGCGTGATAGCATCCATCTCCATACTTCGGTCTACACCCCTAAAAATGGAGGGAAAGCCCCGATCGTTATCTTTCGCACCCCTTACGGAACTGGCCCTTATGCAGCCGATGAATTTCCGCGTGGTTTCGAGTCGGGATATATGCGTAGTTACATCGACCGTGGTTATATCATTGTGCAGCAGGATGTGCGTGGCCGTTATATGAGCGAGGGCGAATTTGTGCATGTTCGTCCGGTGGGCTACGGAACGACCGATGAGGCAACCGATAGTTACGATACGGTGGATTGGTTGGTGAAAAACATCCCCGACAACAACGGTCGAGTGGGTTTTGTCGGCTGTTCCTATCCCGGGTTTTATGCGTTGATGGGTGGTTTGAGCGGGCATCCGGCTGTGAAGGCTATCTCGCCGCAAGCCCCTGTTACGGATTGGTTTATGGGCGACGATGTACAACATAATGGGGTGTTGATGCTGGGTGATGCAACCCGTTTTTTGGCCTCCATGGATGCCCCCGAAGGTCATCAACCCACCGATCGCATGCCCTCACGGTCGGTCGCGACCACTCCCGATGAGCGAACCTTTTTTCTCGAAACTTACCCCACACGAGCCGATGTGCTGAAATACCTCTCGCCCAATCGTTTTTGGACGGAGATCTCCGCACATCCAGATTACGATGCGTGGTGGCAGGCGCGCGATACGCGGCGTGCTTGTTACAACCTGCGTCCGGCCGTTTTGGTGGTGGGTGGAACATTTGATGCCGAGGATTGCTTCGGGGCTTGGAATCTTTTTCGGGCGATTCGTCGTCAGAGCGGCGAAACCCCTTGCCATCTGGTCGTAGGCCCTTGGGCGCACGGCGCATGGCGCGGTGAGGGTCGTCGATTGGGCGATTTCGATTTCGGAGATGCGGCATCGGGGAGCTACTATATGGCACAGTTCGAAGCCCCCTTCTTCGACTACTACCTCAAAGGAATCGGTGCCGATTCGTTACCGGTGGTTTCGGTCTTCACATCGGGCGACAATCGTTGGCATGCTTATGGGGAGTGGACACCGCGTGAGGCTCAAAAACGCACCCTCTATCTGGCCGAAGAAGGGGTGCTGACCACTAAAAAACCGGCTGCAAAACGTTCTGCAACCACATACACCTCCGATCCGGCGAATCCGGTTCCCTATATGGCACAATCGGGAACGCGGCGGCCGAAAGAGTATATGGTTGCCGATCAGCGATTTGTAGCGGGTCGTAAGGACGTG
>CAYOKU010000050.1:0-18826 GCA_964404645.1 uncultured Alistipes sp. | reverse complement strand
TCACCGAGGGTCAGTTGTTCCTGCGTAACGACTCCGATACGGGTAAGGTCATCGTTGACCCGTTCCGTTCGTTGTCGCGTCTGAAACAGTTGGTGATCGGTAAAAAGACGCGCGAGGACCATCCGCAGGTGATGAACGCCTGCGTGCGTCTGTATGCCGATGCTGCCAATGCCAAGACCAAACTCGAAAACGGATTTGACCTCTCGGATTACGATGAACGTGCGCTGAAATTCGCTCACGACTACTCGGAGAAGTTGCTCGCGATCGACGTCAACATCGACATCAACGAGATGTTGGATACCGCATGGCGGCTCTTCGCCGACTACTTCTCGAAAGAGGAGGTGGCGATCAAGGCCGAACTCATCGCTAAATACTGGAAAGCCTAATCAAAAATGGCCATCAAATTTCAATACAACAAGACTTCGCTCGGCGACCTCGGCAAACAGCTGAAAATGCGGCAGAAGGCGCTCCCTACGATCAAAAGTAAGGAGTCGGCTCTGCGTTCGGAGGTTAAGAAAGCGAAGGACTCCGCAAGCGCATACCGACGGCAACTCGATGCCTTGAAGGCCGAGTACGACTACATGGTGTCGCTCTGGGGAGAGTTTGATTGCGATCTGGTGCGTGTGGCCGATGTCGATCTTGTGATGCAGAAGATCGCCGGAGTCCGCACTCCCGTTTTGCAGGAGGTGTGTTTCGAGGAGAAGGCCTATGACCTCTTTTCGTCACCCGTCTGGTTCGCCGCCGGAGTCGATGTGCTCAAACGCATGGCGCGTCTGGGGATCGACTTCGAGGTCTACAACCGCAAAATGGAGTTGCTGGACTATGCACGCCGTAAAACTACTCAGAAAGTGAACTTGTACGAAAAGGTGCAGATACCCGGGTACGAGGACGCGATACGCAAGATCAAACGATTTATGGAGGATGAAGAGAATCTTTCGAAATCCGCCCAGAAGATCGTGAAGACGAAACAACAGGCAGCCGGGGAGGGCGCAATGTTATGATAGCGAAGATGTCGAAATACGGCTTTGTGCTCTTTGCTGCACAAAGCGAGGACTTTATCGAACGACTGCGCGAATTGGGACTGGTTGATATTACTACCGTTGACTGGGAACCCTCCGAGGAGGATCGGCAACTGATGCTTGATATCGAAGGCCATGCCAAAGCCGCCGAGTTTATTCGTTCTTATCGGCTCGATACGGCTCATGCAGCTCTTAAAGCCGTGCCGTTTGCAACGGGAGCCGAGGCCTATCAACACTACGTGGTGGCACAGCAACAAGCCGCCACGCTGCATGCCGAGATTGCGCGATTGGAAAAAACCGCCGGTGAATTGCGCCCTTGGGGCGAATTTGATCCGGTGCAGATGCGCGCGCTCTCCGAACGCGGAGTCGTGCTGCGCTATTTTGCGACTCCGGCTAATAACTTCGAAAAGATGCAGGCCGAATGGTCTGCGCAGCATACGTTGTCGCTGATTGCCGTGGCCGATGCGCAAGCCTATTTCGTGGTTGTGGCAACTCCCTCTGAGGAGGTGTCGATTGATGCGCAGGAGATGAAAACGCCGGCTATGGATATACGTGAGGCTGAACGACAGATCGCTGCGGCACAAAAACGACTTGACGAGTTGTCGCAGGGCGTTTTTGCGCGCATTGCCGCCTCCGAAGCATTGTTGACGACCCATGCCGCCGCACTCAAAGAGCATCTGCAAAGTATTCGTGTGGAGGCCACCGCTACCGAGGCCGCCGATGGACAGTTGCTCATCATGGAGGGCTGGGCCGAAAAGGCGACCTCATCGAAAGTCGATGCGCTGCTTGAAGCCTATCCCAATGTGGTCTATCTCAAAGGAGATCCTACGCCCGATGACAATACGCCCGTGAAACTGCACAACAACTGGTTTTCGCGAATCTTCGAGTTGGTGGGTGATATGTATGCGCGGCCCAAATACGGTACGCTCGACCTAACTCCCTTCTTTGCACCGTTTTACATGCTCTTTTTCGGTATCTGTCTGAACGATGCCGGATACGGTCTGATTCTGTTGGGAATGGGACTGTGGATGTTGCGTAAGAATCCTACGGGTATGATGCGCCGTGCCGCATGGTTTGCAACGATGTGTGCCCTCTCGACGATCGCTTTCGGCGGGTTCTGCGGCTCGTTCTTCGGAATCAATATGGGCAACTACCTTCCTATTTCGTTCTTCGATTTTCAGGGACAGTTCTTCTCGATTGCGCTGGCGATCGGTATGGTGCAGATCCTCTTCGGTATGCTGATTAGCATCTGCGTTACTACGCGAACCTTTGGCTTTCGCTATTCGTTCGGTGTGCTGGGGTGGTTCATCATCCTTGTTGCCGCATCGGTGGCGGGCGGTTTATCGCTGCTCAATCCCGCGTGGGTTATTCCGTGGTTCACCACCTCGTCGCCCGCATTCTACACGTTGTTGGGCGTGGGTGCGGTGTTGATGCTGTTGCTCAATACACCCGGACAGAATCCATTGCTCAATATCGGAGCTGGAATCTGGAATTTTTATAACAACGTTACCGGACTGCTGAGCGATGTTCTTTCGTACATCCGTCTGTTCGCCATCGGTTTGTCGGGAGGTGTGTTGGCGGTGGTGTTCAACTCGTTGGCCGATGGTTTTGTGCCCGAAGGGGCGAATATCGTGGTGCGGATCTTGGTCATGCTGCCGATTCTGCTGGTCGGACACGGAATCAACCTCTTTATGTCTACAATCTCGTCGTTCGTTCACCCGATGCGTTTGACCTTTGTCGAGTTTTACAAGAATGCCGGATTCGAGATGGCAACCCGCTCTTTCGATCCCATTCGCAAAATGGAAAATACAAATAAATAATAACAAACAAAAACACAACTAAATTATGGAAACAACAGCATTAGTAATGGCCTACGTGGGTGTGGCCTTGATGGTAGGTATGGCAGGTATTGCATCTGCTATCGGTACGTCGATCTGCGGTCAAGCAGCCGTAGGCGCGATGAAAAAGAACGGGAGTGCGTTCGGTAGCTACATGATTCTCTCGGCACTTCCGGGCTCGCAGGGCCTTTACGGTTTTGTCTGCTTCTTCATGGTACAGGGCTTTTTGGCTGAGCCTACGATGGTTCAGGCTGCTGCCGTGCTGGGTGCCGGTATCTTGGTGGGTATCGTCAATCTGGCTGCCGCTATCTATCAGGGCAAAGTCTGCGCCAGCGGTATTGCTGCCATCGGCAACGGACATGATGTAATGGGTAAAACCTTGATTTTGGCTGCATTCCCGGAGTTGTATGCAATCTTGACGGTTGCTGCAACGTTCCTTATTGCCGGTATTGTGCGATAGCGATTCATTTTGGATTACAAACAGAGGGCTTCGACCAATCGGTCGAAGCCCTCTGTTTGTAATCTGCATCGTTGATTTACTTTATTCTGCGGCGGTTTGAATGGCTCACTTTGGGCGAACTGCTTTTTGGGGCGGAGGGCCTGTGGGTGGAAATTCCGTCTAACAACAGCACGAAGTCGAGTTGTCGCTTTTGCAGGTCGGCGCGTTTTACGCGGATACGCACGGCATCGCCTAATGTCATGCGGATGCCTGTCGAGCGGCCGACTACCTCGTATTGATCCTCTTGAAATTGGAAAAAATCGCCTTCGATGTCCCGCAGAAATGACATGCCCTCGATGTGAGTTTCGTCCAATTCGACATAGATACCCCATTCGGTCAGACCGGAGATGTGTCCCATAAACTCCTCATCAATGTGCTCCTTCATAAACTCGACCATTTTGTATTTGATCGACGAGCGTTCGGCTTCGGCGGCGATCACCTCTCGTTCCGAGGCGCGTACACAGAGGGCTTCCAACTCGCTCTTATCGGCCGACTTGCCTCCTTCGAGGTAACGAGCCAACAGCCGATGTACCATCATGTCGGGGTAGCGGCGAATGGGTGAGGTGAAGTGCGTGTAATAGGGGAAGGCCAATCCGTAGTGGCCGATGTTGTCGGTGGTGTAGAATGCTTTGGCCATGGAGCGAACCGCCATTGTTGTTACGGCATTCTCCTCGGTCGAGCCTTTGATCTGTTTAAAGAGCTTGTTCATCTCTTTCGCCACAGCACGCCCTTTGGCAGCTTTGAAGATGTGACCAAAACGGAGAATAAACTGCCGGAAACGATCTAACTTCTCCTCGCTTGGCGCATCGTGCACGCGGTAAACCATGGTGCGCTCCACCGAACGACCCGATTCACTCTTGCGGTGACCACAGAATTCAGCCACGCGGCGGTTGGCCAGCAACATGAACTCTTCAATCATCTGGTTCGACTCCTTCTGCTCTTTGAAATAGACGCCCAGCGGCTTCCCGTTTTCATCGAGTTTGAATTTTACCTCTTCGCGGTCGAAGCTGATCGCGCCATCTTTGAATCGTTGTGCACGCATAGCTTGCGCCAACCGGTTGAGGGTCAGTACCTCCTCGGCATAATCACCCTTTCCGGTTTCGATCACCTCTTGTGCTTCGGCATACGAGAAACGACGGTCGGAGTGAATCACGGTGCGACCGAACCACTCGTCCAAGATGTCGAGATTTTCGTTCAACGTAAAGACCGCCGAAAAACAGAGGCTCGTTTCATTGGGGCGCAACGAGCAGAGTTCATTCGAAAGACGTTCGGGTAACATGGGTACGGTGCGATCGACCAGATAGACCGATGTGCCGCGTTCGACAGCTTCGTCATCAATGGTCGAATGAGGACGCACGTAGTGGGTCACATCGGCAATATGAACACCTATCTCCCAGATGCCTTCGCTGATTTTGCGTACCGAGAGCGCATCATCGAAGTCCTTGGCATCGGCCGGATCAACCGTGAAGGTGACCGTATCGCGGAAGTCGCGCCGGTTGCGGATCTCCTGCTCCGTTACGCGGGAATCAATGGCCTCGGCCGCCTGCTCGACAGTCGGATCAAATTGGTAGGGTAGTTCGTATTCGGCCAGTATGGCGTGCATCTCGGTATCGTTGTTGCCAGCCATGCCGAGTCGCTCGATCAACTCTCCGGCTGGGCTCTTGCTGCCGGTTTGCCAATCAGTAATTCGCACCACGACCTTTTCGCCGTCGCGTACATCGGGATAGGTGCGTTTCGAGAGGTAGATATCCATGGGCATCTTGCGGGAGTCGGCGCGTACAAAAATCTGATGTGCACCGACCTCGGCCACCCCCACGTAGGGTTTGCGGCTTCGCTCGATGATGCGCGTAATTTCGCCCTCCATTTTGCCGTCACGGCCGCGGTGCATCACCACTACCTCTACGCGATCACCGTCCAAGGCGTTCGATGTGTTGCGTTGGTTGACGAAAATATCCTCTTCCAGCCCTTCGACTCGGACATATACCGAGCCGGAGGCTGTCATATCGGCCACACCCTCGTGGTGGGGCAGGTTGGATGCCGTGAGTCGATATTTCTCCCGCGAACACTCCTCGACAACACCTTCGTCATAAAGACGGTCGAGGATGTGGAGCGTTTCGCGGCGACCCTCTTTGGTTGCACCTCCCGATGCTGAGGCCAGATGTTTTAGTGAAAACTTATTGTTCGGAAATTCGCGGAACAGGCTCAGGATGATTGACATCCGGTCGGTTTTCTTGGCGCTTTGTGCAGGGCGTCGCTGCTTTTTTTGTTTCTCCATTAATCCGTTCTTTGGATTATCTTCCTGATAAAAAATGTATAAAACCCCGATTGATTGGTGGGGCCGGTTGATCTTCGCAGAACGGTTGTCTTATGCGGCTTACATGCCACGGCTCAACCTCTGCTCAACCTGCAAGCAAAGTTCGCCAAAATTTTACAACTAATAGCACCTTTTCAGTAAAAAAAGAGAAACACATGCGGAATATGCCGCATGTGTCGCCAGATCTACGTCTGCTTTTATGAGTTATTGCTCTACTTTTTAGGGCGAATTATCGGTATAAGGTGTTTATGTATAGTGAATTACATCCCACTTCGTCAAAGATTGCATCTTCAAGACTTTTGCGGCTCAATGGTTTTGTAACGAATGAGTTGCAGCCGGCTTTGACAGCCTCTTCTTTGTCCGAATCAAAGGCATTGGCAGTTACCGCAATGATGGTTGTCTCTTTGTCGAACATCCTTATTTTGCGTGTAGCCTCTAATCCTCCCATGATGGGCATCTTCATATCCATCAAAATCGCATCGTATTTATAGAGTTTTGCATGCTCTACGGCCTCCTCTCCGTTGTGCGCACGGGTTAAATGGTGCTCTTTTAATATGGCATTGACCAACATGTAGTTACTGTCGTTGTCTTCTGCCACCAAGATGTTCTTGATTTGTTTGCTGGTTGAATGCGTATTCGAATCGTTGGCCTTTGAGCTATCTGTCGACTGTTTGTTGTTGAAGTACTCTATTTCGGCCTCGCATGGCAACCAAGCCCAGAATGTAGAACCTTGTCCTACTTCACTTTCGGCTCCGATTCGTCCGCCCATCTTCTCAACGATCGCCTTACAGATAGAGAGCCCCAGTCCCGTTCCTTGGGCGAAGTTGTCGAGTTTTTCGAAACGTTGGAACAGACGGCTCTGTTTCTCCGCGGAGATGCCGATTCCGGTATCTTTGACGAATAATCTGATTCCGTTCTCCGTGTGGTCATACCCGATCGTAATCGACCCCTCTTGTGTATATTTAACGGCGTTGTTGATAAAGTTCGTCCAGATCTGCAAAAGCCGGTTTTTATCTAAGGTGACGATACATCTGCTGTACGGATTGTGTGAAAAGAGTTTGACTTCCGATTTTTCGCAGCGAGGTTTTAGGGTTGTGTAGGTCTCTTCGAAGAGCGGACTTATGTCAAAAGTTTCCAACTTCAAATCGACCATATTGGATTCGATCTTCGATAAATCCAAGATATCACCGATCAACCGCAACAATAATTCATTGTTGGTGTTGATGATTTTCATATACTCCTCTTTCTCGGCCGGATCATCACAAGATTGCATCAATTCCGAGAAGCCGACGATGGCATTGAGTGGTGTGCGGATCTCGTGGCTCATATTTGCCAAAAACGCCGATTTCAACTGGTTTGACTCCTCTGCCTTTGTTTTGGCCCGTTCTAATTCGGTGTTGAGTTCGCGGAGTTTTGTTACATCGGACAAAATTCCGATTATCAGAGAGTTGCCATTTTTGGTTCTTACGATTGAACGGGTGATACTTAAATGTTTCTGTTGGCCGTTGTACGCTACGACATGGTCGTAGGTTACGGTCTCTTGCTCATGGATAAGCTTTTGACATTGGATGTGGTGTCTATCGGCGATCTCTTTGGTAAAAAGTTCGTAGTCGTTTTGTCCGATTAACTCATCCAATGTCTTATTCACGATTTTAGCAAAATGGATATTGGCTCTCGTATAACGTAATTTATTATCTACGTCAAGGACAAACATCGGAACCGGTATTCGATTTATGATCTCATTGAGCAACAGATTGGTTTGAGTTACCTTGTCCTTGGCCTTGATAAGCTTGTTTTTTGTCTCTTTTATGGCCGTAATATCCATTCCGATCCCAATGACGTAACGGTGCTCATTGGTGATTTTCATCGATGATTTCATAATATGCCAATAACGCGAGCCCTTGGGTGTAATTACCTCATCATCATAGATGTGCATTTGCTCGCTTGTGGCGATGTGCCGATCGCTCTGGGTGTGTTGGTCGGCGATTTTTTTGTCGAGAAAATCGTAGCTTGTTTTTCCGATTATATCACCAACCCCGGAACAGAGATCCTCCTGGAAAATTTTGTTTGCCATGACGAATTTCAGATCATCGTCGTAATCCTTGATGTATAGTGCACAGGGGATCTTGTCGAAAAATTCGTTCAAGATCTGGTTGGCTTTTAACGCATTATTTCTGGTCGAGATTAATTCGTTTTCAATCTTTTTGTCTTCTGTTACATCATCAATTTTGCAGAGTACGCCGATGATGTTATTTGCACTGTTTGTGACCGGAATTCCCGATATATGCACCGATACATCGGCATATGTGACCTCCTTTGCAATGATCGTTTTCTGACGGATCACTTCGCGTAAAAGAGAGTCAGTTCCCATTCGCTCACAGATCTGCCCACCGCCCTCTTGGGTGAGTGTGCAGATCTTCTCCTTTGTAAAATCAGAGATCCCCAGCTTGAACAGCAGATCGGAGTAGGTGTCGATATTCGACCATTTGATTTCACCCGCTTTGTCGGAGTAGATCAATAACGAGTTGATATTGTTTAAAATCGTGCTGTTTGTAATATTCTGCTCCTCTAATCGTTCGTTGATCTCTACCCATTTGTTGACATCTCTGTCGATTCCGCTGTATTTAATAATAGTCCCCTCTTTGTCTTTAATGGCGATGCCGTCCGAGATAAGATGGTTGTATTTTATTCGGTCTGAACTTAACATTCGCATCTCCAAATGCACAACATCCGACTCCATGCGATCCATATTTGCGATAAAAGCGGTTACCGCCGCTCGATCATCGGGGTGCACCAGTTGCAAAATGGGGTTTAAACTCTCTTTGACATTCACCTCCGTATTGGGGAATATTGCGTTGTCCGAGTAGGAAATCAAACCGTGGGTGTGAGGGTTGTAATTCCACGGAACAATGCCACACACGTCGTAGATCAACTCATTTTTGTGATTTTGCTCTTCGAGTTTGGCAATCTGCTCATTCCGTTCCGTAATATCGTACAGCGAGCCGATCAACCCGACAACCTTCCCATCTCTGTTTTTGATGCTGGACACGCTCTGTTCAAAAGAGCTGTATTTTCCGGTTTTCGTATCTTTGATCCGTACATCAATGCTCTTTTGATCACTCTTGTTGTTGATCAGATCGGTCATCGCTCGGACGAATCGGTCGGAGTCGTCGGGATGAATATTCTGGTGGTAATTCCCAACGCCGGAGTGCCGTTCAATCAAGCGGTTGCCGTATAGCACGCGATATTGCTGGGTCAAAAGATCATAGTCCCAAGCCATTACGTTGGAGGAGTCCATGGCCATGTCCAGACTTTTACGAGCGTTATTAAGCTCGATCTCCTTCAAACACTTCTCCGTAACATCGCGTTGAGTGCCGATGATATTTTTTATTTCGCCTTTCTCATTCGTTCGACTACTCATCTCGCTCTCGTAATACCTGTAATCGCCGTATTCGGAATCGAAGAAACGGACGAGAGCTTCGCTTTTTTGTCTTTCCCCAGAGATGAGCTCCTCGAATATTTTGCGGATCATCTGGCGATCGTCCGAATGCATGATCTTTTCGCAATCATCGAAAGAGGATCCTTCTCCTACCACCGTATTTCCGAGTATGGTGGTGTATTGCCGTTTTTGGATGTCGTATTTCCACGCTGAAACCCGACCTTCACTGAGTGCAAATTCGAGATTTTGGTGCAACTCTTTTAGTTGTAGCTCTTGTCTTTTTTTATCAGTAATATCATTTATCTCAATGATATAACCCAAGAATTCGTTTGAGTTGGATTTGATAATCGAGCCTTTTACTTCGATATATATTTTGCCTGTGCGGTTGGTTCGATAATAATGATTGGCTCGGACCAAATCAAAATCATATCACAACTCAAATTTGAAATCTTGCCCATTTTTGAGATTGTTGATGTGTCCTTCTGTCAGATTGGGGTTGTTGAAGATATTCAACCGTTGTTTTAGAAAAGCCTCTTTTGATTTCAACCCGAATATGATTCTCTCATAATCGTTGCAGTCTACCATCACCCCATCGCGATCGTAAATCTCGATGCCGCTCATCACAAAATTGAGCAACTTCGACATTTTGATCGTCGTTTCGGTCAGCAGATCAGCATTCCTTTTTTTTAGTGTAATATCCTCGTAAATCTCTAAATAGTACTCAATTGCTCCTTTCGTATCGCGTATGATCTGTACTTTTACCAATAGAATTTTAGTACCGTTGATCGAGGTTTGATAACCCTCAATCATGCTGAAATCATAGACCAGTTCATAGTCCACATTCTCTCCGGCTTTTATCTTGTCAATGACCCAAGTCGGGGTGTTGGGGTCATTGAATAGGGTCACGCCTGAGGTGTTGCGGTCTGTTTCGATGCCGAATATCTCCAACAATCGCTTATTGACATACGAAACGGCTCCGTTTTTATCGTATATGGCGATACCATCCGATATGTTTGCGTACAGTGCATCGAGAAACGAGGCGTTTTGCCTTGTTGCCAATTCTTTATTGAAACATTTGCCAATAAATTTCATAAGCGTATTATTTAGCTCGGGCTTGCAAATTGTTGTTGTTTCGGTTTGTGAAATACCTTCACAATGAACAAATTTAGTAAGAATATTTTATTTAACAATACCTAATCAAGATCTTGTTGTCGATCTGATCTCTTTACCGAATCTTTTTGGGATAATTGCTGTGCGATCGAAGTGCCGCGCGGAGAGCTACATGGGCGAACATGTAGATTCGGCGAACGGAAATCATCAGTATTTGTCGCTTGGGAGCCGAGTTCGCATCGGCTTATGTTTGGAAGTTGGGCTAAATAGCAGATCTCACGATTACTTTTTGAGTATTTGCAGAGCTAATTTTCGCATAAATTCCATCCCGACTCCGATTGCCGCCTCATCGGGGGCGAATGTTGCGGTGTGGGGTCTTCCGGCCGCTTTGCCGACTCCGAGCCGGTAGAATAGCGAAGGGTATCTCTTGCAGTAAAAACCGAAATCTTCGGCTGTTGTGCGCAGTGGTAACATCTCCACGCGCAGGTTGTCGGCTTTGGCCTGCGCCACCGCCTGCTTGACCAAGATCTCGTCATTGACCACACACGGGTAACCGCGACTAATCTCCACCTCCGTTTTTACGCCGTGGCGCATGTCGATATCGGTTGCGATAATGGCGATGCGGCGGTGGATGATCTCGCGTTCGTGCTCATCGAAGGTGCGCAGCGTACCCTCCATATAGACCTCGTTGGGGACGATGTTGGTGGCTCCATGAGCCTCCACACGTCCGATTGAGAGTACACACTCTTCGCTGTTGAGCCCGATCATACGGGTCAACAACTCAGCACCTGCGGCTACGGGGTCTTTGAGTTGGTGGCGCATGGCTCCGTGACCGCCCGTACCGTGGATACGCAGGCGCAACTCATCGCTGGCCGCCATGTATTTTCCGGCTCGGAAACCGAGTGTGCCGACCTCCAATTGTGGCTCGACATGCTCTCCGATTACGGCGCGGATGTCATATTCCTCGAACGGTTTTTCGGCTAAAACAAGCGATGCTCCGCCCGGATTGCACTCTTCGCCGGGTTGAAATAGTCCGAAGAGTGTGCCGCGGAAGTCGCGAGCAGCGGCCAACTGCTGCAAGACGCCGTAGAGTACGGCGGCGTGCATGTCGTGGCCGCAAGCGTGCATGACACCGGAGTTGAGCGAACACCATGCGGTCTGGTTCTGCTCCTCAATCGGCAGCGCATCCGTGTCGGCCCGCAAGACAACGGCTCGACGATCATCGTCCGCCGTTTTCGAACCGCGAATTGTGGCGAGGATGCCGGTCTGGGCGATCGGTCGATATTCGATACCCAGCTCCGTCAGGGCTTGGGCGATGAAAGCCGCCGTGTTATGTTCCCGAAACGAGAGTTCGGGGTGTGCATGCAGATGTCGGCGGAATTCGATAGGTGTCATTGGTATCTTTGATTAGGGGGTTAGAAGATCGCTTTGGCTATCTTCTGTATATTGGTGGTCTTACTCATCGTGTAGTAGTGTAGCACGGGAACTCCGGCAGCCATCAGTTCGCGGCTTTGGACGATCGCCCACTCTGTGCCGATTTCGCGGGCGTGGTCGGGATGAGCCTGTACCTCGCGGGCGAGCACTTCGGGGATCTCGACGCTGAACGTTTCGGGCAAAATTTCCAGATGTCGCGGTGTGGAGAGCGGTTTGATGCCCGGAATGATCGGAACCTCGATACCGGCCTCGCGACAACGGCGTACAAAGTCGAAATACTTGCGGTTGTCGAAGAACATCTGCGTGACGATATATCCTGCACCGGCATCAACCTTCTCCTTCAAGTGAAGGATGTCGGCGGTGGTGTCGCGAGCCTCGAAATGTACCTCTGGATAACCCGCCACGCCGATCGAAAATTTCGAGTGGTGGCACTCCTCGACCTCTCCATCGACAAACTCTCCGCTGTTCATCGCTGCGATTTGTCGCACCAGATCAATCGCATGGGCATGTCCCTGCGGATGCGGCATGAATCGTTTTTCGTTCTGCGACTTGTCGCCGCGCAACGCCAAAACGTTATGCAGCCCCAGAAAATCCATATCAATGAGTGTATCCTCAATGTCGTATTTCGAAAGTCCGCCGCAAATCAGATGTGGAACCACCTCGATACCGTATCGCTGTTGAATTGCCGCCGAGATTCCGACCGTGCCGGGGCGACGACGAATTACGTGCCACTCGACGCTGCCATCGGGTAGTTCGGTCTCCTTAATCCCCTCGCGATGGAAGGTGATGTTGATATAGGCTGGTTCGAAAGCCGTCAGCGGGTCGATCGCATCGAATATCTTCTGCATCCCATCGCCTTTGAGCGGAGGTAGCAACTCGAATGCAAAGCGGGTGCGCTTCTCCGTAATGGCTTGATTGATGATCTCTATTACGTTCATAAACAGCTAAATGTTGTTTGGAATAATACGTTTGATCGCTTCGGTCGTCATGTTGCGGCGTTGGGCGTAGTCCGACAACTGTTCGGCATCAATGCGCCCCACGGTAAAGTAATCGGCATCGGCGAAGATCAGGCCGCAGAGCGATTCGCCGGGGGTGATCATGTAATTCTCGGTCAATGTCATGTCGGTTGTTACGTGGGCAGCCACCAGATCGAACACCTCGCGTTTGAGCGAATGGTCGGGCGAAGCGGGATAGCCAAACGCCATGCGCCGACCGCGATAATCGCCGCGAATAATCGCTTCGGGGGTGAGTTGTGTTCCCTGCTCATATCCCCACATTTCACGGCGGATGAACAGATGCACCGCCTCGGCAAAGGCTTCGGTCAACCGATCGGCTACCAATTTAGCCATGATCGCCGAGTAGTCATCGCCTTCGGAACGGAACTTTTCGGTCAGTTTGTCCAACCCGATGCCACCCGTTAGTGCGAAACAACCGATCCAATCCCCTTGGGGGGCGATGTAATCGGCGAGAGAACGGTTCTCTTCGCCGCGTGTTTGGTTGCGCAACATGGCTAACCGCACGGTGCGACCCTTGGGGTCGGTGACTACGATGTCATCTCCCTCGCTACGCGCCGGAAAGATTCCGATCGCCCCCTGCAACGTGATGAGGTGCTCCTCGCGCATGCGTTTGAGCATGGCTTGTGCATCGGCGAGAAGTTTGTGCGCCTCTTCTCCTCGTTCGGCATGTTCCATGATTTCGGGATAGTGCCCCTTCAACCCCCACGCTGGGAAGAAAAAGTTCCAGTCGATGTAGGGCTCGGCATCGGCAATGTCAAAATCGGGAAAGACCATTCGTCCGGTGTGTGCGGGCGTGACGGGGTTGTGTGTCGGCTGATTCTGTCGCATTTTGCGTACCTCTGCTATGGGCAAAAGGTTGCGAATCCGTTCGCGACGTGTGTAATCACTGCGTAATGCCCCTTGATCGGCCTTGATTTTGTCGATGTAAAGGACTCCGTCTGTGCCTAATAACATCCCTAAAATCTGGCTGTTACGACTGGCGTTGGGGGAGTGTACGACAACTCCGCTCGGATAGACCGGTGCTATTTTGACGGCTGTGTGCAGATCGGAGGTCGTTGCTCCGCCGATAATCACCGGAAGGCGTAGTGCACGGCGTTCTAACTCGGCGCAGACATGAGCCATCTCATCGAGCGATGGGGTAATCAATCCGCTCAGGCAGATACAATCGGCACCCCAAGCCACCGCCTCGTCAATGATGCGTTCCGACTCGACCATGACCCCCAGATCCTTGATTTCGTATCCGTTGCAGGCCATAACGACCGCCACGATATTTTTGCCGATGTCGTGCACGTCCCCTTTTACGGTAGCAATCAATACTTTGCCTGCATTGTGCGGCGTGCCATCCGAGCCTTGCTCGATATAGGGGGTCAGGGCGGCCACCGCGCGTTTCATTACGCGCGCTGTCTTTACGACCTGCGGCAGAAACATCTTTCCCTCGCCGAACAGAGTGCCGACTTGCTCCATCGCTGGCATCAGCAACTTGTCGATCACCGCCATCGGAGCTTTCAATTCACCCAAAGCCTCTAATGCATCGGCCTCGACATACTCCGATACACCCTTCAACATGGCATAGTTGATGCGTTCGGGTAACGAACCGCTGCGCCACGCATCGGGAGCTTGCGGCTGGGTTTCAGTTGTGTTTTTTACCTGCTGCGCATACTCCGAAAGTCGCTCTGCGGCATCGGTACGACGGCAGAGAATCACATCCTCGACACGTTCCAATAGCTCCGCTTCGATGTCGCTGTAAATCTTGACCATCTGCGGATTGACAATGCCCATATCCATGCCGGCGGCGATGGCGTGGTATAAAAATGCCGAGTGCATCGCCTCGCGTACCGTGTTGTTGCCGCGGAAGGCGAACGAGAGATTCGATACACCGCCCGAAATTTTGGCATGGGGCAGATGCTCCTTGATCCAGCGTGTGGCATCAATGAAGGCTTTGGCGTAACTGTCGTGCTCGGCGATGCCTGTGGCAACGGCCAGAATATTGGGGTCGAAGATGATATCTTCGGCCGGAAACCCATTGCCGATGAGTATTTTGTAGGCGCGTTCGGCTACCTCTATTTTTCGCTCGTAGGTGTCGGCTTGTCCGCGCTCGTCGAAGAGCATTACCACGGCGGCGGCTCCGTATCGGTGGATTTTGCGAGCGCGGCGCAAAAATTCCGGTTCGCCCTCTTTGAGTGAGATCGAGTTGACGACAGCTTTGCCCTGCGTCACTTTGAGCCCGGCCTCCAATACCTCCCATTTCGACGAGTCGATCATCGTCGGCACACGCGCAATTTCCGGCTCCGAAGCCATGAGGTTGAGGAACGTGCGCATGGCATCCACGCCATCGATCAGACCGTCATCCATGCAGACGTCAACCACCTGTGCACCGGCATCAACCTGTGCACGCGCTACTGAGAGCGCCTCCTCGTAGTTGTGCTCGCGAATCAACCGTGCGAATTTAGCCGATCCTGCCACATTTGTTCGCTCGCCGATGTTGATGAAGTTGGCTTCGGGGACGATGCGTAGCGGTTCAAGCCCGCTGAGTGTGGTAATGTGTTTGGAGGTTGGGATCGGACGGGGGACATAGTTTGCGGCGATCTTCGATAGTTCGAAAATATGTTCGGGAGTTGTGCCGCAGCAACCACCCACGATGTTGATCAGACCACGGCGGAGGTATTCGCCCACATCCTCGGCAAACATCTGTGGTGTTTCGTCATAGCCTCCCATAACGTTTGGAAGCCCGGCGTTGGGGTGTGCCGAGATCCGTGTTTCGGCCACGGCGGCCAGCCGTTCGAGATAGGGTAATAACTGTTTGGCTCCATACGCACAGTTGAAACCGATCGAGAGCAGGTTGGCGTGCGACATCGAGGCGCAGAACGCTTCGACTGTCTGCCCCGAAAGGGTGCGACCGCTGGCATCGGCCAAAGTGCCCGATACCATGATCGGAACCCAACGTCCGAGTTGTTCACACAGCGTGTCGATCGCGTAGAGGGCTGCTTTGGCATTGAGTGTGTCGAATACGGTTTCGACCAATAAAATATCCGCACCGCCGTCCAATAGGCCACGAGCCTGATCGGTGTATGCAGCGACCAGTTGGTCGAAAGTCACCTCACGTGCTGCCGGATTGGCCACATCGGCCGACATCGAAGCTGTGCGGTTGGTTGGTCCCATTGAGCCGGCTACGAAGCGCGGTTTCTGCGGATTGCGTGCCGTGAAGGCGTCGGCGGCGGCGCGAGCAACCATTGCGGCTGCTTTCGAGAGTTCGTAGGCGTATGCTTCGAGTCGGTAGTCGGCCAACGAAATGGCGTTGGCGTTGAACGAGTCTGTTTCGATGATGTCGGCTCCCGCTTGCAGGTACTTTTCGTGGATTGCCTGCACGGCATCGGGGCGAGTGAGCACCAGCAGGTCGTTGCAACCTTTGAGCAGTGTGGGCCAGTCGCGAAACCGCTCACCGCGGTACTCCTCCTCGCCGAATCCGTATTGCTGCACCATGGTTCCAAAGCCGCCGTCGAGCAGCAGTATTCGCTCATCGAGCGCGTGATAGATATTGCGAATCATTTATTGAGCTAAAATTTCGATTTCAAAGATTTTTTTCCAATTTTTCCCCGTCACGAAGATGCGCTTGGTTGAGGCATCATAGGCGATTCCGTTCAGTACATCGGTCTGCGGCGTGCGGTCATCCTCGGGTAGCAGACCGGCCAGGTCGATGATCCCTTCGGCGCGACCCGTTGTGGGGTTGATGATGAGGATTTGGTCGGTGGTGTAGACATTGGCCCAAATCCGGCCGTCGATCCATTCCAATTCATTGAGATAGCCGACCGGCTCATCGCGGAAGGTGACGATTGTCTTCTTTTCGCGGCGGAACGTGGTGGGATCGAGTGTGTAGATCGCCGCTGTGCCGTCACTCATGTAGAGTTTTTCGCCATCGGTGGTCAATCCCCAGCCTTCACCCGGGTAGCGATGTTCCCGAATTTTTTGGCCGCTTTTGAGGTCGTAGACATGCGCCGTATTGGATTGCCACGTCAGTTGGTAGAGCGTATCGCGCAGGAGCGTGATCCCTTCGCCGAACTCTTCCTGTGGCAAACGGAACTTTACCTCGGCCTTGCCGGTCTGCATGTTGAGTGTCTGTACGACCGACTCCCCATATTCGCCCGTACCCTCCCAGAGTGTTCCATCCACGTATTGCAGCCCTTGCGTATAGGCATCGGCCGGATGGGGATAGGAGGCCTTCACTCGATAGGTGTAATGGGTTGGCGGAGCGATAATCGCTTTGTTTTGAGCCGGTTCGGTGCGCTTTGTGCGCGCCGAGTTGCTGCCGCATGCAGCGAGCAGCGTGGCTGAAAGGAGTATGATAAAAGTCGTTCTCATTGGGAATTAGCGTGCCGAATAATTTACAAAGGTAGAAAAAACAAACCGGAAATCCATAATTTGAATTTATTATATATAAATGTGTTGTTGGCGTGCGAAAAAAATTGTACCTTTGCCTCCCGATTCTGAGCATAATAACAGAGAAGAACAAATATAACACATTCACTATGAAGATCGTAAGAGAACAACGCGGCGAGGCTGGCTCGCTGATTAAAGTGACCGTCGGCGAGGCTGACTACGGGCAGGAACTTGAAAAAGCACTGCGCGAGTATAAGCGTAAGGCCAATATCCCCGGATTCCGCCCCGGTATGGTACCTATGGGCATCGTGAAGAAGATGTTCGGCAAGAGCGCCGTGGCCGATCAATCATACCGTGCGGCATCGAACGCCGTATTCGAGTATCTCCAAAAAGAGAAGATCGACTATTTGGGCGATGTTATCCCCTCGCAGGAGCAGGGCGAATTTGATTTCGACAACAACACCGAATTTGAGTTTATCTTCGAGATTGGTGAGGCTCCTGAAATCAAACTTGAACTCTCGGATAAAGATAAATTGACCTACTCTGCGATCAAGATTGACCAGAAGATGCACGATGACTATCGTAGCAATTACCTGCGCCGTTACGGCCGTTTGGCCGATGCCGACAAGGTGACGGCAGACGAGGCGTTGACGGTGACTCTCGACAACGGTGAAATGAAGGTCGAAGACGCTTACGTGGGGCTGATCTCAATGTCGGAAGAGGAGCGCAAACCTTTCATGGGTAAAGCGGTAGGCTATAAAACAAAGGCTAACCTGAACGAACTCTATAAAAATCCTGCACAGCGTGCGGCTTGCCTTCAGGTGAAGGAGAACGAGTTGGAGGGCATCAATCCCGAATTCGAACTCGAAATCACCAAGATTCGCAAATTCGCCGAGCCGGAGTTGAACGAGGAGTTCTTCAAAACAGCTTTCCCCGCAGGCGATGTGACTGATGAGGCCGGACTGAATGCGTTTGTCGATGCCCAGATCAATGTTGAGTTGCGCCGCGAGAGCGACTATCTCTTTACCTTGCAGTTGCGCGATTATCTGGTGAAGAAGGCTGCGTTGAAGATGCCTGATGCATTCTTGAAACGTTGGCTCCATACGATCAACGAGGGTAAGTTCACGATGGAGGATATTGAGAAGGATTTCGATCAGTTCTTGAAGATGTTTACGTGGAACTACCTCCAAAAGCACTTCATCCAGAGCGAGAAGATCTCCGTGACGAAGGAGGAGGCTACCGCCGAGGCCAAAGCATTGGCTGCTGCCCAGTTTGCTCAGTATGGCATGCCTTCGGCTCCTGATGAGATGCTGGCCGGATATGCAGAGAAAATTCTTGCTGATAAGGAACAAGGACAAAAAATTTACGAGAAACTTTACGAGGTGAAGGTTGTCGAGTCTGTCAAATCGAAAGTCAAAGTGACGGAAAAGGCCATATCTGCCGACGATTTCGCTAAATTGGCCAAGGAGCTTTAAGATTTCGTAAAAAATCCCTATCTTTGGACTTTGCAGGCGTGATGTTTGCAAAGTCCTTTTTTTTGATGTCGGCACGTGGGGCGTGTCGGAATGTAGAAAATACGCTTAATGTATGTCAGAATTTGAAAAATACGCACGGAAACATTGTGGTATCAGTTCCTTGAAACTACATGATTTCCAGTCGGTCAGTGCCGCTTATGTGTCGCCGACCATCATCGAGGAGCGGCAATTGAATGTCGCTACGATGGATGTCTTTTCGCGGTTGATGATGGATCGCATAATCTTCCTCGGAGCACCCATTTATGACG
>CAYOKU010000049.1:0-18944 GCA_964404645.1 uncultured Alistipes sp. | reverse complement strand
AATAAAAAAAGCCTTTTTAGACGATAAATAATAAGATAATGTGTACATAGTATCTTGATATTATGATTGTTGAAAAAAAATTACTTTTGCAGTGAAACCATCATACTATATAATTTATGGCTAAAATTAGACAAGTATTAAAATTTGTCGCGTTGATGCCGTGTCTCTTCGTAACAGGATGTTCGGATGATGATGCGGCAAAGGAACCGACAAACCTGAATGCTGCTTTTTCAGAGGCGAAAGCAGCATTTTACAGTGTAGATCCGGAGAACAATCGGGTCGGCAATTTTATCGTTCAAGCCGAAGAGGGCGATTTACAACTCGTTGTAACGCTCTATAACGCACTGAACGATACCGATAACATTCCGCAGCCTGCTGACGGGACGTATGTTGTGGGCGGTGATTATTCGAAAACGCTCTGCGTGAAGACGGATAACGGTGCTACCTATTGGACCAAAGGTAGCCAAACCTATCGTGCAAAAACGGGAACTGTCGCGGTCGTATCCGACGGAGCATCCGATCGGGTAATTGGCGAGCTGATCTCTGAAGACGGCTCGCTAATTTCTTTTAAGGTGGAAGGGGTCGTGTTCGAACCAGAGGCCTCCGAGTTCATTCAACTGGCAACACTCGATAACTATGCCTATCAGGCGGCGTATAGCCGAGGTATCTACACATTGGCTTTTTCCAACGAGGCGGGTGATGCGGTAAATGTGGTGCTCTACAATCAAGTGGCATCCACTGCGACAAAACGGGCAATTCCCGATGGCGTTTACCTTGGAGCTAATTCGGGTTTGATGCATGCCCTGCTGCTTCAAACAAGTAGCTGGACACGCAATGGTGTGACATACGTACCGCAACGGGCAATCTGTTCGGTGGTGAGTGATGTAGAGAATGTGACGATATCGGGACAGATGTTCGATAAAACCAACCATTCGGTTCGTTTTTCCTTTACACAGTCGCTCGAAAGTCTGAATGCTGAGAGCGAATATCTCTATCGGACGCTGGCCGGAAAGTGGGACATGCAGACCGATAAATGGTTTGTTTACAACGCTACCACCAAGGTTTGGGAGATTGCAACAAGTGGAGCTGAGTATTCGTTCAGTATGATCGGTGATCCGACCAATAAAAAGATGCTGGCATCGGGTCTGTTTGATGAAACTTTCGGCGGGATCATCGACAAAGATGATGAAGGGTACTACATTTCGTGTAATCCGCTTTATAATCCCGTTGCGCAGGTCTATACACTTTCATCGACCTATTACCTCTATATGACATTGATCGATCCTTCGTTGATGAAGGTGCTCAGTTATACCAAAAACATCCGGTTGACACTCAGCGAGGATCATAAAACATTCCAAGTGCAAGGTCAGACCGGTACGGTCACCGATAGTGCGGGAGCTTCCGTAACGGCCAAATACGACTATTTTGGATTGGTGGGTATGAATCAATCGACCGGAGGTCTTACGTACTTCTCGAATTGGCAGTACCTGAATCTTCCGAAATTTATCCACCAAACCGCTACGCCCACACCCGATGCGAAAAATCGTGCAGCACGTTGTGCGGCAATCGAAAGCGTTTGTTTGCCGGCACAGATTACGGATGAAATCAGCGTGATCTCGGCAAGCGAAATAATCGGTATCAAGGTCTTTTAATCTTCACAAAATATGAAAAAACTGATATATACGCTCTTAACAATAGCTTGTGTAGGTGTTGGCGGAGGATGCAGCAAAGGGGATGATGCGGTTGAACAGCCGGCATCGCTCTCGCTCTCGTCCGAAAATCCGCAGGTAGTGATTGCGGAGCAGCCGCTTGCAGCTACAATCTCCGCCACCCAAACCGGTGAAACTTATTCGATCCGTGTCAATGCCTCGGACGAATGGACATTGGCCATTACCGATTTCGTGTGGTTTGCTGCCACTAAAACGGATGCGAATACGTTGACCGTTGTCGTTCCGGAAAACAAATCTTCGCAAGCCCGAGCCATCTCGCTGTCACTTGTGACCGAAAGCGGACTTACGGCCGATATTCGGGTTGAACAAGAGGGGAAATCAGGGCCGGTACTTGATCTGCAAATGGTCGATGAGGATACCGAGATTCTGCTGAACGAAAACGGTGGCAGTTATGTGGTTGGAGTGCATACAACCGAGAACTGGACGGTATCGACAAACAGCATATGGCTGCAAGTCGAGAAGCTCGATGATACCTCTTTCCGTGTCACGGCACCTTATAATAATACGATTTCGAATCTGGACGGTATGGTGACTGTCACAGCCGGAACATCGCTCAGCTATACCCGTAAAACCGTGGCTGTGTCGCAACCGGCCGGTGTGCAGACGATGATCATTACGCTCGATATTTCCGAGGCTGCCGCAAACAAAGGTTCGTTGCCGTTTGCGAAAACTATCAGTGAAGAGGGCTATGTGCTCAATTGCGTGGTCGACTGGGGGGACGGTAGTGTCGAGCGGGTCGTATGGGCCTATCCGCAGCACCAGTATGCCGCAGCCGGAGTCTATGATGTAAAGATCTACGGAATTGTGGAGGCGATCAAATCGTTTAACTCCGCCTTATTTCCGACAGAATATGCCGAAGAGGTGGTTGCCGTCAAGCAGTGGGGTAATACGAAACTTGTGTCGCTGGTCGAGGCATTTCACGGTTGTCCTAACCTACGATATGTGGCGAAACCTGCGGAGGATACCTTCTCGGAGTTGATTACCTGTCGTGAGATGTTCTATAGTTGTGCAAAAATGGAGAGTATTCCGGAGGGACTCTTTGCTCATGCTCCGAAGTTGCAGGATGCGAACGGGGTTTTTCAAGCCTGTGCAGGATTGACGGCAGCCCCCGCAGAGTTATTTGCAGGTTGTTCGAACTTGACCACTGTTTTCCGTGCGTTTTGGGGCTGTACGGCTCTTAATACGGTTGGCGCGGATCTACTGAAAGGGTGTTCATCGCTCACCGATGCCATCCAGATGTTCTATAATTCGGGTATCGAGAAGATTACCTACAATTTATTTGCCGACTGCCCGTCGTTGACTAAAATCGGTTATACATTCGGCAGTTGTCCAAAGCTTACGGAGATTCCGGAGGGCTTGTTTGCCGGAAAGACTCTTTTGACAGGGAGTAATACATACAATGTGTTCAATGGCTGCTCATCGTTAAAAGCTCTTCCCGACAATCTGTTTGCCGATTGCTCTGCGATGACTTCCCTTTATATGGCTTTCCAGAATTGCACCTCGTTGGAGCGGATTGGCAACAACGTTTTCAAAGGTTGTGTTGCGCTCAGCGACGTTCGATCGGCGTTTCTTAATGCTGCGAAGTTGACCTCGGTTCCCGTGGATATTTTCGACGACTGTGTCGTTCTCGAAAAGGTGGGCAAGGCGTTTAGTGGCTGTACGGCTCTTACGGGCGAAAGTCCCTATACCGAGATTGCAGGGGTGAAGGTGCATTTGTATGAGCGTCAGAACCATACATCGGTCTATAAAAAATACCCCAAAACCACCAGCTCTTCGAGCTACAATAGTTGCTTTACAGGCTGCACGGGACTAAGCGATTACGATGCAATACCGAGCCTGTGGAAACAGTAACCGTTCGAAATTGCATATATTAATTAATAGAAATAATAGGATGAAAAAAATCATATTGCTGTTTTTGGCGGTACTGATCGGCATAAGTGTCGTGTCGGCGCAAAACAAAGGCAAAATCAGCGTACGCGGTACAATTGTCGATGAAAACGACCTACCGGTGATCGGTGCGGTTGTCGTTGTGAAGGAGAATACCGCTATCGGTACGGCTACCGATATAAACGGAACGTTTACGCTCTCCAATATCGAGCCCAATACGGTGCTCCGGATCTCGAATTTGAGTTACAAAACTCGTGAAATTGCGGCACAGCCGGTGCTCTCCATCAAACTGGAACCCGAAACGCAGAACATCAATGCGGTTGTTGTGACCGGTATGACCAAAGTCGATAAGCGTCTTTTTACGGGAGCAGCCGATCGAATCAGTGCCGAGGATGTGAAGATCTCCGGCATAGCCGATGTCAGCCGTGGCCTTGAAGGTCGTTCGGCCGGAGTTTCGGTGCAGAATGTATCGGGTACGTTCGGTACGGCTCCCAAGATCCGAGTGCGTGGTGCTACCTCGATTTACGGTAGCTCCAAACCGCTGTGGGTTGTTGACGGTGTGGTTATGGAGGATGTGCAGGATATTGATGCCGATGCTCTGTCGTCGGGCGATGCCTCTACATTGATCGGGTCGGCTGTTGCCGGACTGAATGCCGAAGATATTGAGAGTTTCAACATCCTCAAAGATGGCTCGGCAACCTCAATATATGGTGCGCGCGCCATGGCCGGTGTGATTGTTATTACGACTAAACGCGGTCAGGCCGGTAAGAGTTCGCTCAATTATACGGGAGAATTTACCTATCGGCTTATTCCCTCCTACTCAACCTTTAATATCATGAATTCGCAAGACCAAATGTCGGTCTATCAAGAGTTGGACGAAAAGGGCTGGCTGGGTAATGCTCTTCTGTCGAATGCTTCATCGAGTGGTGTCTACGGTAAAATGTACCAGTTGATTAACTCTGGCAAACTCGAAAATACGGAGTCGGCTCGCAACAACTACCTGCGCTCGGCCGAGATGCGGAATACCGATTGGTTCAAGCAGCTTTTTCGTCAGACTCTGATGCACTCGCACTCGGTCAGCCTATCGTTGGGAACCGAAAAGGCCTCCTATTACGCCTCACTCAGTGCGTTATTTGATCCGGGATGGACTGAGGCCAGCCAAGTGGCACGTTATACGGCCAACCTCAATGCATCCTATAACATCTCGCGCTCGTTGTCGTTCAATATGATCGCCGGCGGTTCGTATCGTAAGCAAAAAGCCCCCGGAACAATCGGTCAGGAGTTGGATCTGGTGAGTGGTCAGGTGAAGCGTGATTTCGACATCAACCCCTACTCCTATGCCTTAAATACCTCGCGTGCACTCGATGCCGATGAGTATTACCAGCGAAACTATGCACAATTCAATATTCTGCATGAGTTGCAAGAGAACTATATTGATCTTAACATGGGAGAACTCAAATTTCAGGGTGAACTCAAATGGAAAGCCTTCAAAGGTTTCGAGGCATCGGCGTTGGCATCGGTGCGTTACACCTCATCGGCACAAGAGCATTTTATCAAAGATGAGTCGAATCAAGCCGAGGCCTATCGTGCCATGCCGACTACGACTATCCGCGACAACAACCCGCTGCTCTACAAAGATCCCGAAGATATCTACGCCTTTCCCGAATCGATTCTGCCTGTCGGCGGTATCTACAACCGTACCGACAACCGTATGCTGGCTTACGATTTCCGTTTTGCAGCGACCTACAACACGCAGATTGCCAATGCGCATATTATCAATCTATACGGCGGTATGGAGGTAAACAGTATTGACCGTGAACGTACTTGGTTCCGTGGCTGGGGTATTCAGTATTCGAAGGGCGAAATTCCGTTCTACGATGAAGATGTCTTCAAAAAAGGGAAAGAGGAGGGTTCAAACTACTACTCGATGGCCAATACCTTCTACCGCAACGTGGCATTCTTCTTCAACGGTACCTATTCATACAAAGGTCGCTATACGCTCAACGGTACATTCCGCTACGAGGGTAACAACCAGTTGGGTAAGACCACTCGCTCTCGTTGGTTGCCCACATGGAACATTGCTGCGGCATGGAATCTCCACGAGGAGAGCTTCTTCGAAGCACTTACTCCTGCGCTCTCGCACCTCTCGCTGAAAGCCTCCTATTCGTTGACAGCCGATCGTCCGAGTGTGTCGAATGCGCTGGCTATCTATCAGAGCTACAACCCGTGGCGTCCGACCACCGGAAGTGCCGAGTCGGGAATGACAATCTCTTCGCTTGAAAACAGTTCGCTGACCTACGAAAAGAAACACGAGTTGAATATCGGTGTGGATATGGGATTCCTGAATAACCGAATCAATTTGGCAGCAGATTGGTATAAGCGAAATAACTTTGATTTGATCGGTGTCGTTACCACACAAGGTATCGGTGGCGAAGTTACCAAATTGGGTAACATCGCGGCGATGAAATCGAGCGGTGTCGAGTTGTCGCTCTCGACCAAAAACATCAAGACAAAGGATTTCTCTTGGACGACCGATTTTATCTACTCACATACGAAAAACGAAATCACCAAACTCGAAACCACCAAACGGGCGATCGAAATGGTGACCAGCAACGGTTTCGGTCGTGAGGGTTATCCGGCACGTGCGATCTTCTCCTATAACTTCCAAGGTTTGAACGAAGAGGGTATCCCGATGGTCATCAACGAGAAAAACGAGGTGACGACAACCGATATCAATTTTCAGGAGTGGAAAAATCTGGGACACCTCGTCTATTCGGGACCGGCAGACCCGACCGATATGGGTAGTTTCGGTAATATCTTTCAATACAAAGGCTTCCGCTTGAACCTCTTTATCACCTATTCGATGGGTAATGTCGTGCGGCTCAATCCGGTCTTTTCGAGCGAATACTCCGAGTTGACGGCCATGCCGCGCGAGTTCCGTAATCGTTGGCGCATTGCAGGGGATGAAAAATATACGGATATCCCCACGATCGCTTCGGCACGTATGGTGCAGAACGACTATAAGTTGGCCTATGCTTACAACGCCTACAACTACTCGACGGCACGTATTGCCAAAGGTGATTTTATCCGTATGAAGGAGATCTCGTTGACGTATGATTTTCCGCAGACGATCGTTCGTAAACTCCACCTGTCGAATCTGGCACTACGCATTCAGGCAACTAACCTGTTCTTGATCTATGCCGATAAGAAACTCAATGGTCAAGATCCCGAATTCTTCAATGCTGGTGGTGTTGCCTCGCCGCTGCCCCGTCAGTTTACGTTGACACTTAAAATCGGGTTATAATAATATAGCAGAAAAATGAGATTGAATACGAATATTTTCAAAATGATTCTGTCGGGCGTGCTGCTTGCCGGTGTTGTGTCGTGCAACGACTATCTTGACACCAATCCCGACCGTCGTACAACGATTGATACCGAACAGAAAGCAATCGACCTCTTGGTGTCGGCCTATACGACTCACCAGCCCTATGTTTTTACCGAATTGGCTTCAGACAATATTGATGACCACGGTTCAAACTATACCACCTCCGGTACGTGGCGTCAATTTTGGGAGGAGAGTTACAAATGGGCCGATGTGCAGGCTTCCGACAACGAAAGTCAGCGAAATGCATGGTCGGGTTACTATTCCGCCATCGCATCGGCCAATCAGGTGCTGATTGCTATTCGCGATCTGCCGATGACCGATAAATTGCGTGCGGCCAAAGGCGAAGCCCTAATCTGTCGTGCCTATGCCCATTTCATGTTGGTGAATATCTTCTGCCAGCACTATGATCCGGCCCATCCCGATGATCTGGGTATCCCCTATATGGAGCAGGCCGAAACGGAACTTAACCCCAAATACCAACGTGGAACGGTTGCCGAAGTTTATGCCAAAATTGCGGCCGATGTCGAGGAGGGTTTGCCGCTGATAAGCGATATCAACTATTCGGTTCCCAAATACCATTTCAACGTGCGTGCGGCCAACGCCTTTGCTGCGAGATTCTACCTCTATTATCAGAAGTGGGAGCTGGCCACGCAATGTGCCACCAAGGCCTTGACCGAAAAGCCTCAAAGTCAGTTGCGCGATTATGCCGCTCTACTGAAATATCCGACGAATAATGGCGAAACGATGAACAATGCGGCCAAATTTTACACGAGCCCCGATTTGACTTGCAATTACATGCTTGGAACCTCCTATTCATCGGCCGGTTATATCTTTGGTGGTTGGATGGCATGTGCGCGTTATAGCCACGGTTATCTGATTGCTACAACCGAGAGCGTGAATTGTACGCAAGACTATTGCCCGTTCGGCCGTTATGTGTTCAAACGCACGACATTGAATTTTGTGAATGGTCTGGATAAGGTGTTGCTTCCGCGAATTCCGTACTATGCTGAGATTACCGATCCGGTGGCCGGCACAGGCTATCTGCATGCCATATTCCCGATCTTTACGGCCGAAGAGACCTTGTTGACTCGCGCCGAGGCATTTATCATGCAGAAAAAATACGATGAGGCGTTGGATGATATGAATATCTGGGTGGCCAATACGTGCAGTACCTATTCGATCATGACAAGAGCTTCGGTCAATGCGTGGGCGACTTCGATTCCCTATGCCTCGGATCAGGTGCTCTCGCCCAAAAAAGCCCTTCATCCGGCCTTTCAGATCGAATCCGATACCCAGGAAAATATGCTCCACGCACTGCTGTATCTGCGCCGTATTGAGACATTGCACCTTGGTTTGCGTTGGTTTGATATCAAACGGATGGGAATCGAGATCTCGCGGCGCACGTTGGGTAGCAGCGATCGCACGATCAAGAGTATCGACGATCATCTGATCGTGCGTGATAATCGGCGTGCCATACAGTTGCCGACCGAAGTTATTTCGGCGGGGATGGAGGCGAATCCGAGATAAGATAAATCATCCTTTATTATCCATAAAATTATGAAAAAGATATTATTCGGAGTTGCGCTCTTGTCGGTCATATTGGTTGCATGTTCGGAAGACAAACTCAGCGATACCTCCTATATAAAAGATTCGCAGCGCGTTGAAAACGAATTCGATGAATGGCTCTATGAGAATTATGTCAAGCCCTATAACATCGAACTCAAATACCGTTATCAGGATATGGAGTCGGATATGACCTATAATCTGGTTCCGGCCGATTTTAAGCATTCGCAAGTGATGGCCAAATTGGTGCGTCATCTTTGTCTGGAAACCTATGACGAGGTGACCGGAAGTCGCGATTTTATTCGCAGTTATTTTCCCAAAGTTATTTTTCTGGTAGGGTCGAATGCCTACAACAACAATGGCTCGGTTATTTTAGGAACAGCCGAAGGTGGCCGCAAAATCGTGTTGTATAGCTTGAACACGCTAACGGCAGAGTCTTCGACTCCTTATTTCAAAACCATACACCACGAATTTGCCCACATTTTGAATCAGACAAAACCCTATTCGACCGATTTTGCGCAGATTACGGGAGCCTCGAATACGGTGCAGTATGTTGGTAACTCCTGCTTTGAAGTCTATCCGACCTTGCTTTCGGCTCTCAAAGCCGGATTCATCAGCCGTTATGCGGCAACATCTGACGGAGAGGATTTCGTGGAGTTGGTCGCCATCTATGTGGTCAATACGGCCGATACGTGGAGCACCTACCTCAATGCAGCCGGTGACACCGGCCGTGCGATGATCGAAGATAAGTTTACCATCGTCTATAACTACATGAAAAGCGAATGGGGTATTGACTTGGATCAGTTGCGAGAAACGGTTTTGCGCCGCATGAGTGAGGTGCCGACCCTTGATCTGGAAACTTTGTAAATTAACAACCATGAGAAAAATATTTGTAATAGTAGCACTCTCGTTCGGAATCACCTCCTGTCTGAAAAACGACAAGGATGTTTTCGGAAAGGCAAGTTCCGAGCGGATGGAAGAGGCGATCGAACAGGCGTATGATGTGCTGACCTCGGCACCAAACGGATGGGAAATGTCCTACTATCCCGAAGCGAACCGAATCTACGGCGGTTATACGATTCTGTTGAAATTCGACAAGCAGAATAATGTGATGGCCAGCGGTGAAAATTTCATAACCGATTATGTTGCCGAATCGAAATATGAGATCGTAGCCGATAATGGCCCTATGCTCTCGTTCAATACCTACAACGATGTGGTTCATTTTTACTCCGATCCGGCTGTTGGTGCTACCGGTGGTATTGGAACCAGCAACGGAGGTTTGGAGGGCGACAGCGATTTTTATGTGCAGGAGGCGACCTCCGCATATGTCAAACTTAAAGGCACGAAGACGGGTAACTATGCCATCCTGCGTCCGCTATCGGCCAATACGGTCTGGAAAGAGGAACTCGATGCCTGCAAATCGGCAGTGCTGGATATGACCTTATCGAACTATACTTATGAGATCGGCGATGAGTCGTTTAAGGCGGTGATTGCCAGCAGTGTGAATAAGTTCACCTCGCGAGTTCTTCAAATCGCCGTTACAACCCCCGTAACGCTTGCAGACGGCACCGAATCGCAGGAGTTGCAGACTATAACCGCGCCGTTTCAATACACGAAAACCGGCCTTCGTTTCTATGAGCCGGTTCAGATTCGCGGAACATCTGTCTCCGAAATGACCTTTACCGAAGGCTATTATTTTGTCGATGCAGCCGGCAGTGGTGCGAAGTTGATGACCCCGACCCCCATTCACTCCGATCTTCAAATCGGTCTTTCGATTGACGAGGTCACCTTCCGTTCGGCTCGTATGACGGCGCAGCCCAGCAACACAGAGGAGCGTTATTTCGTCACCGGTTATAAAAAATCGGCCGAAGCAGGGTTGCGGGATAAAGATATTCAGCGGACCTTGTTACGTGATCTGAATAATCTGACTAATACCTATACGCTGGATGCGATCGAAGCGGCCTTGTTGCATAAAGGCGACTATACCGAAACATTGAATTCGTTGATTCTTGATACGGATTATGTGATTGCCGCGTTTGGTTGCAAGGTTGATCGCGAGCGTAACATCATCGTTGCAACGACCGATCTGTTTAAGAGCTATTTCAGCACCGAGGGTCTTCCGGAGGATGTTAATCCTCAATATAAGAGTTGGCTCGGTAGTTGGGTGGTGACCAGTACATCGTCTATTATCAGTAAAACGCCGCTTTCGTTTAAGGTAACGATCGAACCCAAGGTGGTGGATGGAACCTTTATCGTGTCGGGTTGGGGAACCAGCATTTTGCGCGATAAGGCCGGCTATGAGTTGGAGGCTGTGTTTGATACAACGAACGGCTCGTTTAAATTTATGAACGATCAGGAGGTATATAGCGACTCTTCGGATGGAAGTACGGTGCGCCTGCTTGCGTATGCCAATAAAGTCGGCACGACCGATTATACGTTGGTTACCGGAAGTTTTGCCGCATTGACGGCTACTCCCGATGGAGTGATGGTTGGAGCGACAAGCGAGACCTTGAATATTGTTTATATGGAGTATTTCAGTCGAAGTAGCAGCGGATCATATAGCTCCTATATTGCCGCTTCGGGCTATACGACCAACGATTACCCGATCGGGCCATATACGTTGATCAAGGAGCCATCGGCCACATCGACCTCTGCAAGAGCCATTGAGCCGCTCTCGCTCGAAACGGCCGTTACAGCCAATCGGTTGTCGCGAAAACAGCCTTCGAAGTCGTCCATGCAAGGTGTGGTTCCGTTTCGTTAGTCTGTCCGAATGATTTTTGTGTGAAGCCCGATGAAAATCGGGCTTCATTTTTTGGAGTGACGAGAGCCATTCTGCGTAAATTTCGGTCTGACGTCACACGGTGTCTGCATTTTTATTATCTTTGCCTACGGATTTCAAATACGTAGATCAATGACTCCTGCTGCCGTAATCATTACCATTTTAAGCTATATTGCCGTGCTGTTCGTGGTGGCATGGTTGTCGGGACGTCGTGCCGGAAATGCCGGATTTTTCACCGGAAATCGGCGTACACCATGGTATATGGCAGCATTTGCCATGATCGGAGCTGCCATGTCGGGCGTGACATTTATCTCCGTGCCGGGGTCTGTGGCGACCGATTCGTTCTCCTATATGCAGATGGTTGCCGGTTTTACGGTTGGGCAACTGGTCGTGGCCTATCTGCTGATTCCGACGTTTTACCGCTTGAAGGTGGTGTCGTTGTATGAATACCTCGATGATCGTTTTGGGGTGGCATCGCATCGTACGGGTGCATGGTTTTTCTTCGTATCCAAGATTTTGGGGGCTGCATTGCGTGTCTATGTCGTATGCGCCGTAATGCAGTTGTTGGTTTTCGACTATTACGGACTGCCGTTTTGGATGAATGCGGCGGTGACTATGTGCTTCGTCTGGCTCTACACGCAGCAAGGCGGCGTGAAATCGCTGATCTGGACCGATACGCTGAAAACAGTTTGTCTGGTCGGAAGCCTTGTGCTGACAATTTTATTTATTACGCATAGTTTAGACTTGTCGTTTCGACAGACGGTAGCGGTTGTCTCTGCTTCACCCTCCTCGCAGATCTTCTTTTTTGACGATCCGGCATCGGGTCGTTATTTCTGGAAGATGTTTGCGGCGGGTGTTGTGCTGCTGATTGCAATGACAGGGTTGGATCAAGATATGATGCAGCGTAATTTGAGTTGTGCCACGCCGCGAGATTCGCAAAAGAATATTTTGCTAACGGCTGTCAGTCAGATATTTGTGATCTTTCTTTTTTTGGTGCTTGGGGTGTTACTGTACCTCTATATGGATCGAAACGGGTTGGCTCTTCCCGAAAAAAGCGATCAGATCTTCTCGGTGGTAGCCGTACACGGCGGACTCCCGTTGTTTGTGGGCGTTTTGTTTGTCATAGGGTTGATTTCGAGCACCTATTCTGCGGCGGGTTCTGCGCTTACGGCACTTACGACTTCGTTTACGGTAGATCTGTTGGATGGCACGAAACGATATGACGATGTGCAGCTTACACGCTTGCGCCGTGGTGTACACGTGGCGATGGCGATCGGGATGGCTGTTGTTATTCTGGCTTTCGAATATCTGGCCGATGATAGCGTAATCAATTTAGTCTACAAGGTGGCCAGCTATACTTATGGGCCAATCTTGGGCATGTTCTTCTTCGGTATTTTTACCCGCATATGTGTGCGCGATCGGTTGATGCCGTTGGTTGCCATTGCGGCTCCGCTACTGAGTGCCGTGTTGCAGTATGTGGCTCGCACTCAATGGGAGTATCAGATTGGGTTTGAATTATTGATCTACAATGCGGCTTTTACGGTCGTAGGAATGCTTTTGATTCGAAAAAAGAATGAAAAATAGAATGATTTCGCTGTTAATCGCTCTCCTTGTCTGCGGCAATATTTCCGCGGCCGAGATTAGTGTGTCCACTCGCAAAGAGCTGGCCGAGATGCTGACACGGATAGTCGGCCGAGAGGTGTCAGGGGCGAATGTCAAAATCCAGGCTGTCAAACGGAGCCGAGGTAAGGTGGGTATCTATGCAACGGCCGGATTGTCCTATTACCCATTTCGTCCGGCAAATGTGGCTGCGATGCGCGATTCGGTGCGGATGCTTTTGCCGCGTGAGTTTCACAAAAGTAAAATAGAAATATTTACCGATGGTCGTGAAATTGCGGGTCTGATTCCAATGGCCTATGATAAGGAGTCGATAGCCATGAAGATCACTCCGTTTGTCAATCGTTCGCAGACACCGTTGGTCACGCGATTGTCGGTGGTAGCTCCGCCTGAAAAGGGGCTTGCGGGACGGCATATTGCTTTGTGGCAGAGTCATGGGCGATACTTCGATCAGTCACGTAACGGCTGGCGTTGGCAGCGTTCGCAATTGTGGCAGACGTGCGAAGATCTCTATACGCAGAGTTATGTATTGCCCTATCTGGTTCCGATGCTCGAAAATGCCGGAGCATGTGTGTTGTTACCGCGTGAACGGGATGTGCAACGAGTGGAGGTGTTGGCTGATAACGACGATTCGTCGCAATATGCCGAGCAAGGGACATGGAGTGCTGGCGGCGTTGGCTTTGCGCATATCAAACAGGTCTATCATGGCGGTGAGAATCCGTTTCGCGATGGGACGACACGCAGCGTGCAGAGTGTGAAACACCAAGCTACGGCCGAGGCTGAATGGCAGGCTGATATTCCCGAAACGGGAGAGTATGCCGTCTATGTAAGTTATGAGGCGAGTCCTGAAAGTGTCGAAGATGCCCGATATACGGTGCATCATGCCGGAGGAGAGAGTTGTTTTGCCGTCAATCAGACGATGGGAGGTGGTACGTGGATTTACCTCGGTCGATTTCGTTTTATGGCTGGAAAACGCCCGCTTGTGACCCTGTCGAATGTTTCGCATCAGGCCGGACGTCGTGTTTCGGCCGATGCGGTGAAGATTGGGGGCGGTTTCGGCAATATTGCGCGGTCGGTGCACGAAACATTGCAAAAGAAAAACGGCTTTTATTCCGACGAAACAAGTGGTTATCCACGGTTTTGCGAAGGAGCGCGCTACTGGTTGCAATGGGCCGGATTCGATGAAAAGGTCTATACCCCGAAGGAGAATCTCGATGATTACAAAGATGATTATATGTCGCGTGCCCATTGGGTCAATGCTTTGATGGGTGGATCGGAGCGTTTGCCCGATTCCGTGGGGCTGCATATTCCGATTGATATGGCCTTAGCATTTCATTCGGATGCAGGAGTACGTGATGGCGATGGAATTGTCGGTACGTTGGGAATCTTTTTTACACAGGAGAATAAAGGCAAATTTGTCGGAGGAGCCGATCGCTATCGTTCACGCGACTTGACCGATCTGGTGCAGACGCAAATTGTGGCGGATATTCGCCGTACTTACGAACCCTTGTGGAGTCGCCGCGGAATGTGGAACCGCTCCTATTATGAGGCTCGTGTGCCGAGTGCTCCAACCATGTTGCTTGAACTGCTCTCGCATCAGAATTTTGCCGACATGCGTTACGGTAGCGACCCGCGTTTCAAATTTCTGGTCAGTCGTGCCATCTATAAAGGCATTTTGCGTTATCTCTGCTCACAGTACCGGCAGCCTTATGTGGTGCAACCTCTGCCCATCGAAGCGTTTCGGATCTCCTTCGAAGGGGAAGATAATGTGCGTTTGAGTTGGCGGCCATCGATTGATTCGTTGGAAAAAAGTGCCCTGCCGAAAGGGTATATTGTCTATACGCGCATCGGAAGTAATGGTTTTGATAACGGTAGATATACTACTGATAGTTCATTTATTACAAAACAAACAAATGGGGAGATTTATAGCTATAAAATAACGGCGGTCAACGCCGGAGGAGAGAGCTTTCCAAGTGAAACTCTTGCTGCTTGTCGAGTGGCCGATAGCCGTGGTACGGTGTTAGTTGTCAATGGATTTAATCGGGTGAGTGCTCCGTTGAGTATGCGGTGTGATACGTTGGCCGGATTTGAAACAGACGTAGACGGTGGTGTGCCCGACAAACAGGATATTTCGTTTATCGGAATGCAACGGGTGTTTGACCTGTTTGAAGCTCGGAGCGAAGTGGCGAGTCGTGCGTTAGGAGCCAGCGAAAGTGATTATGAGACTGATGTAATTGGAGGAAATACATTCGATTATCCGGCTTTGCACGGTCGGTCGATAGTCAAAGCTGGCTACTCATTCTGCTCAACTTCGGCGGCCGCTGTTGAAAGAGGGGTGGTTCTATTGACGGATTACCGCGCGGTTGATCTGATCCTCGGTAAACAGCGCGCAACCTATCTCGGAGGAGATTCGGTTCGGGCGTCGTTTCGAGCATTCCCCGATGCTCTACAACGTGCCTTGCGCGATTTTAAACGTGCCGGAGGTGGCGTTTTTGTGTCGGGATGCTATGTGTTGAGTGACCTTACAACGGATGAGGAGCGTGCTTTTGCGCGTGACGTGCTCCATGCATTGCCCGATGGAAGCCATGAATCGGGCCGAGCTCGTGTTCGTGTGGTAACCTCGCATGCCGGTTTCTCGCGTGGAGAGTATGCGTTTAGTGCCGATTATTCGCCGGTCAACTACCACATTGAGCGAGTGGATGCGATGCGTCCCGAAAGTAATCAAACCTACGCTGTTATGCGTTATGTCGATGGTAATCGTATAGCCGCGGTGGCGGGCGAGAAGAGCTACGTGATGGGATTTCCGTTTGAGTCGTTGAGCGAAAATAACCAGCGTGATCGGTTGATGCGCGATATATTGAAGCATTTATTTAAATGATTATTTTAACAACTTTAAAATTAAAATGATATGTCATTAGAACAGCAAATCTCAAAAGAGATAATGGAGGCTATGAAAGCCAAGGCTGCGGTGCGTTTGAGCGCATTGCGCAATGCGAAAAAATACATTATCGAGGCAAAAACGGCCGGTCCCGAAGTGGCAGAGTTGCCCGATGCCGATGTGTTGAAAATCATAGCCAAGTTAGCCAAACAGGGAGCGGATTCGGCCGCTATTTTCACGGCGCAGAATCGTCAAGATCTTGCCGATGAGGAGTTGGCACAGGTAGCTGTTTTTCAAGAATTTCTACCCAAACAGCTCTCTGCCGATGAGTTGACGGCTGAAATTCGGGCGATTATCGTTGAAACGGGAGCTACATCAATGAAAGAGATGGGGAAAGTGATGGGGCTCGCCTCGAAAAAACTGGCAGGTCGTGCCGACGGTAAAGATATCTCGGCCAAAGTTAAGGAGTTGCTGGCATAAAGTGCACGTTCTCGAATATTTACACCGTAATGTGAAGACTGTGGCCATGCCGTTGGCTATGGTTGTGGGGGCTTTTGCTTGCCGTCCCATTGCGGCTTTGGAAGAGCTTTCGCATCAGATGATTACTCCGTCACTCATCTTCTTGATGCTCTTTTTTACCTTTTGTCGTGTCAAACCGCGTCAGATGCGTCCCTCGATGTTACACGTCTGGTTGCTTGTGATCCAGATTACGGCTTGTGTTGGTGTTTATCTCTTGCTGCTTCCCTTCAATGAGGTGGTTGCACAAGGTGCGATGATCTGTGTTTTGGCTCCGGTTGCGATGGCGGCTGTTGTCATTGCGGGTATGTTGGGCGCAAATGTAGCTACAATGGCTACATATAGTTTGTTGTGCAATATGGCTATTGCCCTTGTTGCGCCGATCGTATTGTCGTTTGCTGGCAGTGGGGTGTGTACCTTTACGCAGATTCTTGCGCGTATTGCACCCTTGCTTGTTATGCCGTTTGCGGCGGCACAGTTCTGTCGATTGGTGATTCCAAAAGCTGCCAAATGGATCAGCGATCATAGCCAAATCTCGTTTTGGATGTGGTTGCTGTCGTTGATCGTAATCCTGGGACGTACCACGGCTTTTATCATCGATCTGCACGATGCCTCGGTAGCAACCGAGTTGTGGTTAGCCTTTGTGGCTTTGGTGATCTGTTTGACACAATTTAAAGTCGGCCGCACGCTGGGGCGTCGCTACGGTGATCCGGCGGCCGGTGGTCAGTCGCTGGGACAGAAAAATACGGTGCTTGCTGTCTGGATGTCACAATCGTTTCTCGACCCGATCTCTTCAATCGCCCCAACTGCCTATATTGTGTGGCAGAATTTTGTGAACAGCTATCAATTGTGGAAGAGAGACTGCAATGAAAAAGAGTAATAATGCGCAAAATGATACTTTTTAGGTTGAAAAACAGAGATTAGTAGAAAACGTTTTCTGCTAATCTCTGTTTTTTTTGCTGTATATTGCAAATATTTAACTATTTACACTTTACTCCAAGCGCCACTTTTGGCATCATTACCATGTTATTCTATCATCCGAAACAAGCGGTTTGAAGGAGTTTTCTCATCCCAATTATCATTTTGTTGTATTTATGATTTCTGTCTACTTTTTCCGCTGATTTTCCACTCCTTTGCTCTATTATATGTTTCCCACATACGGGCATACGCACCTTTAAGTTCAAGTAGTTGCTCGTGTGTTCCTTGTTCGGCTATCATTCCTTTGTCTACATAAAGAATGTGGTCGGCATTGGTAATTGTTCCCAAGCGGTGAGCGATGACCAGACTGTTTTCCCCTTAATCAGGTGGGAGAATGCTTCCAATATCTTGCCTTCGTTTTCGGGGTCGGCAAAAGCGGTGGCCTCATCCAGCAGAATGATGGGTGAATTCTTAAATACTGCACGCGCCAGTGCAATACGCTGAGCCTCGCCCCCCGAAAGATAGGTGCCGCCTTCACCCACCAGAGTCTTGTAGCCATTGGGTAAAGCTTCAATAAACTCATGACATTGAGCGGCACAGGCTGCCCGTGCCACCTCTTCAAACGTTGCCGTCTTATTCCCCATTCTGATATTCTCTTCAATGGTGTCGAAAAAGAGCATATTGTCTTGGAAAACAAAAGCTACGTAATCCATCAACACGGCGGTCGAAATCTCTGTAACCGGTACTCCTCCGATAAGAATATCACCGCCTTGAATATCCCAAAAACGGGCGGTTAGCATGGCTACCGTACTTTTGCCGGCTCCCGAGGGACCGACCAGTGCTGTTACTGTGCCGGGATTGGCCATGAATGATACATCTTTAAGGATGGGTGTGGTATCGTAGGCAAAGGAAACGTTGCGAAACTCCACCGAAGCATCTTTGGGTTGCTTGGGAGCAGCGGGTTCTTCTATCTCATCCATGTATAGAATGTCGTCAATTTTCTGTATTCCCATATTATTCTGATTCATGAAACTGCCAATCCATAGGAGCTTCAATGCCGGAAAAAATATGGCCACGCCAAATAGTAGAAACATCAGCACCACCGGCACAAAAGCCGCATACGAGTTGCTGCCCACGAGCAGCCATATAGCCACCGGGATAATAAAAAGGAGTGCGGAGGAGAGAACCGTAAGAAAACCAACATAAGTGGGCTGGTACTGCATGTTCACCTCATTGGCAAAGGTGCGGTACTCTTTGATGTCATCATTGAGTTTGCGATAGGCATCGGTCGATTCGGTAAAGGTTTTCACAACTTGAATGCCTCGGATATATTCCACTATACTTGCATTCATTTTCCCCAGAGTTTCGACATATTTCTGCGAAAACTCCCGAACCCGTTGTCCTGAATTTGCAACGCTTGCCATAATCGCAAGTCAGCAAAGGACAAATAAAATGTTTAACCTCAAAACCTGATGCCTATGAAGTGAAGATAAGCGGAGAGCCAAATTTTTGAAATGTAATTAACTAAAAAACATTAAACGTAAAATGGAAGGATTGGCTGTCTTAAAAACGGCTCTCCGCTTTTATCTCAAAGGCATAACAAACAATGCGAACAACGTAAGTGTTCGGTAAAGTGCATATTGCAAGAGGTTTGAGATATGTTTAGCTTTG
>CAYOKU010000048.1:780-18987 GCA_964404645.1 uncultured Alistipes sp. | reverse complement strand
CCACCTATTGACTGGGATGAGTAACCAAGTAAATACAAAAATGAAAACAAAACCATACATCATATCTGCTCTATTTGCAACTATCACAATGTATAGTTGCAATGAAAAAGCCACCTCTTTACCCGAAGAGATCTATCCATTGAAAGAGTTTAATCTTGCTATTGGCAACTATATTTATCACTCCAAAATCAATCGTCAGACCAACGAAGTAAAAATCGGATCAATCCAATATGGCAATCAGGTCGATGGGGTGAACTACACCCTTGCCGATGGTGCTACTATAACACCAAATCCAAATGATTTTGCCGGAAGATGGCCTAAGAATCAGCAATTTACCGTTTCGCAAAACAATAAACAAACCGTCTATTCGGTTGTACTAACTGCTTTTGTGGCTGATAAGCCAGATGTTGGCGGTACAGTCATCTTCGAGGACGACTTTAATCAGACGGCTTTGCAACCCGACCCCGAAAAATGGACATTCTGTTTCCCGGGGACGGCTGCATGGGCAAAATATATGACACCGAGCATCGAGCAAGTATATGTTAGAAATGGCAAACTCTACATTGATGCAATAGCAGAAAATGGCACCTACAAGGGAGGGGGTATTACAACTCAAAACAAACACTGGTTTAAGAACGTGCGTGTTGAGGTTAATGCTCGTTTTACGACAATGGCACAGGGCACATGGCAGGCAATATGGATGATGCCACAAGTCGCCACTTACGAAGGTTGGCCCGCAGGTGGAGAGATAGATATTATGGAGCACCTCAACCACGAAGGAAATATCCACCAGACCGTCCATAGTCATTATATCAACGACCTGAAAATCAACAATCCTCAATCTACTCTGACCACTCCTGTCAACAGTGGATTATTCAACACCTATGCTGTTGAACTAACATCAGAGGCGGTAATTTTTTACATCAACGACAAAGAGAGTTTTCGTTATAGTAATTTGCATTTGGCAAACGAAGCCGAAAAGAAACAGTGGCCCTTTGGCGGAGAGTTTTACTTGATAATCAACTATGCCCTCGGAGGAGCCGGGACTTGGCCCGGCGTGATTATCGACTCAGAACTTCCAGCTCGTATGGAGGTGGATTGGGTTCGTGTCATTCAACTTGATGAATAACGAACGAATGATTATGAGGTTCTCTATGGTCTATCCAACTCAATCTTATTGTCCGATTCATAATTATCTTAAAATTTAACGAACTAAACACATGAAAATCCAGACACAAATAACAACATCAATTCTATTGTGTACTTTGCTGTTGTTGCCTTTTGCCCCCATCCAGGCACAACGATGGCAAATTACGCCCAAAACGGGAGGAATTGAGTGGCATCCGCAAAGCGATATCCCTCACGAAGATAATTTAGAAATGAGCGGAGAACAAGTTTCATGCCTTCTTCGCTGGGGTATTGATAACCAAGGTGCTTTCCGCTCCGAGCGTTCGCTCATATTCCCCCGGCTACGTGTCATCCCCAACAACACATATGGTCAATTGAAAATGCGAATGACCATAGACATACCTTCACTGCTACTTGTTGGTGGTCTTGCGCTGGTCGATGAGAGTGTCGAAAAGATCGGCATCAACGGTCTGGTTGAAGTTTGCAGCCAATGGGCAGTTCGCGATGAAAAGCTGGGGCTTTCTGGTCGAGTCCCAAGATCGAAGGTAGTTAAGATCAACCGTCAAATATTTCCGTCACGACGATTGCCTGCAATGTGTGAACGTTTCACAATAACCAATATAACCAATCATACTATTACGCTCACAATCCCTGCTATTGACCAATGCTATACAACCGAACCGGAGCGTGGTATTGATGGAAGTTATGTAGTAAAAACGACCATTCAAAATGAAGGCGTTTATAAGTTAGAACCTAATGATAGCGTAATATTTGGAGCGATTACACAGGGCTATCGCTTAAACGAGCAACCACTTTCGATTGATGTTGCAGAACAATACACCGAGCGTAAACGCTTTGTCTGCAATGATATGGATGAGAACCTAATACTCAAAACGCCCGATGAAGTAATCAATACCTTGTTCCGTTTTTGTAAGATACGTGCCTCTGAAAGTATTTTCTCGACTCGCGGAGGTTATTTCCACAGTCCCGGAGGAGAAATATACTACGCCGGCATATGGACAAACGACCAAGCCGAATACGTCTATCCGTTCTTCCCATTTTTGGGATATGAACTTGGCAATCAGGCATCGCTCAACTCCTATCTGACATTTGCCCGTTACATGAACCCGGAATACAAGCCCATTCCTTCTTCGATTATCGCAGAAGGAGCTGACATTTGGAACGGAGTCGGCGACAGAGGAGATGCTGCGATGATTGCCGCCGGAGCCGCTCGTTATGCACTGGCTCGAGGCGATGAGGGTGAGGTCAAAAAATTATGGCCAATGATAGAATGGTGCCTCGAATACTGCCACCGTAAGCTCACTCCTGATGGGGTCGTAGCCTCAGATACAGATGAGTTGGAGGGGCGTTTCCCAGTAGGTAAAACGAATTTAAGCACCTCTACACTGTATTATGATGCACTGCTTTCAGCATCGTATATTGCACGCTCTATGGGCAACAATCAAACAGCTCAAAAGTATGTTTCGCAAGCAAAAACGCTTGCGCAAAATATCGAAAACTTCTTCTGTGCCAATATCAATGGATATTCGACCTACCGTTACTACGAAGGTAATACTACGCTACGTTCGTGGATAAGTATGCCAATGATTGTCGGCTTAAAGAAGAATATTTCCGGAACTGTTGATGCATTATTAGGACCAGAACTCATGACCGCAGATGGTCTTCTCACGGCTGCTGACGGCGACACGTTCTGGGATCGGTCGACTCTTTATGCCCTTCGCGGAATATATTGTGCCGGAGCCCCAGATCGCGCAACAGAATTTTTACACAACTATTCGTCTCGCCGTCTGACCGGTGATCACGTACCATACCCCATTGAAGCATGGCCAGAAAATCAACAACGACATCTGTCAGCCGAAAGTGGACTCTACTGCAGAATTCTCACCGAAGGTGTTTTCGGAATACGTCCAACTGGATTACGCTCTTTTGTTATGACACCACATGTACCCACTACATGGAATAATGTCTCTTTACATAATATTCGCGCTTTTGGATCTAATTTCAACATTGACATTTGCCGATCAAAAAAAGGGCTACTTACTATTACAGTGAGCTCCAAGACAGGAAAAACGCAAAGCTATCGAGTGAAAGAGGGGACAGAGGTGTTTATTAAGTTAGATAAGTAACATCGCTACTTTTTGCTGTATCTTTATACACAAAAAATGCACAATTTATGGTGGGAAACCCACATCTTATAATATTCAAAAACCACGGACGAGCCTCACAACAAGGCTCGTCCGTGGTATAATCTCGTTCGAGATCGATTAGAGAATTCGCTGAAAAGCTTCGGGAAAAGAGATCGAACGGACCTCGCTTACGTTGCGCACTTCGGTCGGGATGGTGGTCTTGGTGTAGACACTCACCACGGCAGAGTTCGTGTTGCTGGTCATCGTTAGCGTTTTGCCATCGTTACTCAGAGATACGGTGTAATCCGTACTCCACGCCTCTCCGTCACTGTATCGACCCGAAAACAGCGAACCGTTGATCCTAAAATCACCGGAATATTTCACATAATTCGAGGTTTCTACTTTCTGATAAATGTGAAATGTGCCAGTTGACAGCAGTTCCATATAGACATCGAAATCGGCATGCGCCTCATTGTTCCACGTTGTTAAGTGCCACTCACCCACAACTCCCGAATCAATGCTTACCTGATCGTCTTTCGAGCAACCCGCGCAGAACACGAGCAATGCAGCCGTAAATAGGGAGAAAATATACTTTTTCATTCTGTTTTAGCTCTTTGTGTTTATAACCATCCTCCGTTTTCCGCGCCCGTTTCACGAGCCACAATGGCGAACTCTTTGGAGATATTAGTTCCGCCCATGATTGTTCCCGATACGGGTCGGCTACCACCAGCAATTGCCTTCACGGTGATGCGCACAACGCCCGGTTTGGTACATTTAATCATCAACTGCCCGTTATACATCTTCGGTGCAGTCGCCATACCGAGCTTCTGCATATCCTCTTTCGAGATCTCAACGCCCGTATAAGTCAGGTTTTGTGCCGATCCGCCAAAATGTTTGGTTAGCGTAATGAGTTCGAGTTTCTCGGTCGAGACTCTCAGGCAAGGGGTTCCTTCGATCTGCATCAACAACTGATAAGCATCAACCAAACCCGTACCCATCATGCCGCGATAATCTTCCAGACGAATCTTTCCACCCGTAACTTTGGTTCCTTCGAGTCTGGACTCAATGTCGTTGACAGAAGTAAGCAACATCGAGGTGAACTCTTCGCGGGTAAAATGTTTCCCTTTGGCCATCGCGTAGGAGAGTCCCAATGCGGCTACACCCGACACATGGGGGCAAGCCATCGAGGTACCTTGCATGTACCCGTAATCGGCTCCGCTGATCTCGGAACACAAGGTCGAAAGAACAGCCGCCTTCTCACCACCGCTCAGACCAGTGATCTCGCCACCGGGAGCTGCAATGTTACAACCCGGTCCATAGCAAGTATAGTAGGTCGGCAGGAAGTCGGGCGAGATCGAGGTTACGGAGATACAATCGCGGTATGCACCCGGATAGTTGGAGATCGACTTGGTTTCGTTGCCTGCGGCATAGATAGCCAAACCACCCTCCATCGCGGGGCAGTTGTTCTGCGACACAAAGTAACGAATAGCCTCACACTCCAAAGGAGCTACACGCTCATAGGCGCGATCCGAATTGATGTCACCTTGGTTACCATAAGAGCATTGAAGAATCGAAGCTCCGTGGTCAGCCGCATACTTGATAGCGCGGCTCACGATGATGTCGCTCGTCGAGATTTCGCCCGAAAAGATCTGGCACGACATGATCCGCACGCCATCGCCATGTCCCGTACCACCGGCGATTCCGGCGACTCCGATACCGTTGTTATTGACCGCAGCAACCGTTCCGGCCACATGCGTTCCGTGCCCCGAATCACCAACCTGTTTTCCGGCGGGATTCACACTAAATTTGTCCCATGTGATCGGGCCGTTTTCTGCAAAGTTATAGCCGTGAACATCCTGATTACCAAATTCCGGCGTCGGATGGGGATTTGTCCACATATTAGCAATCAAGTCTGGGTGGGTATATTTCACACCCTCGTCGATAACTGCAACGATCACGTTCGAGTTCCCGCCTGTGATTTTCCATGCATCTGCCACATTGACATCGGCTCCGACACGCGATGTGGTTGCGATCGCCTGATCGGCATTGTTGATGTAGTGCCATTGCCAATGGAGGTTCGGGTCATTGAAATCGGAACGTACCATAGCGCGAGTCTTGCCCGGAGCACTCTCTCGGAAGGGATACGCCTGACCATCAAACAGGCGGCGACGTTTCACACTAAACTGAATGGTCGAGATCTCGGCCACGGCCGCAAGTTTCTCGGCTGCTTCGTTGAGATCTTGCTCTTCGTCAAAATAGAGCACATACCATTTATGCAGACCGGCAGCTCGTGTGCGAGCCTCCTGCTCTCCGGCAGGGAAAACCCGACCAAACCATGTAACATGAAGATCCGTAAGGATCTCATCTACCGACGGGATACCCGAACGGGTTACAGCAGAGCGCGTATCGAATTTGGCAGCGGCCTCTTCGAGTGCCGGAATCGCCTCATCGTTAAATTTAGCAATCAGCGTTCCGCGGTGGGCATCGGCAGCCGTGTTGCAGATTTTGACAGCAGCCGCATCCCCATTGCCCGTTGTTGCATCGGGCGACTCCTGCATGGGTTCTGTTGTCGTGCAGGCCGCAAGCAAAACAGATGCAAGGATCAGGATTCTATTTTTCTTCCTCATATAATTCATTTGTATTAAATGGGTTGACATGTTCTTGTTGTTTAAAAGAGAGGTCGGTGTCATGCCGAATCGCCGACCTCTCCTTCTTTACCTATTTTTCAATCACCCTTACTCCCACATTGCGGATCGCGGCATCGGTAGCTGCCGGGGTCGAATCTGCGGGACGGACAGCAATTTGTGCAGACACCCGTTTCACACTCGGTGCCGATGCGGGGATCAGTTTCGTGATGTGATTTATCGGCGTCTCAACGGCGGCCGAGGGGGCAAAAGCTCCTGTGTTGAACGGAGGAAGCTCGACGAAGTTGCGAGGCTTAAATGCCTTGATCGCTTGTTTGCGCAATGCAATAACACGCTCCAACGCCGCGCCCGTAAGAGCTCCGACCTCCTTGCTGGGGTCAACGAGGATCATTTCGCCCATCAAGCTGAATATCTCCGAAGCACTACCCGTGAAGAAGAAGTTAAACGTATAGCCCTGATCAACAGCCGGCGGCGATGGCACGCAGTAGAGATAACCGTCAGCGACAGCACCCATAAACATACCGTAACCGAAGAAGACACTGGTTGCCTCTTGGGGAACGAATCCCATCACAACATCCTGATCTTTGTAAACACCGGTGGTCATATCGTCCTTCGTAAAGAGAGCCACAGCACCATGATAACCCTCGAACGTGCTCACATTGGGGATATACATACCCAAGACAGCACCACCCGATTGGAAATTAAGACCGGAGAGACCCTTGACATCCAGCACAGGCATTGACGATGAACTTTGAGTTTCGTTTTTCTTCATCGTCACCGTTCCGATCTTCTTGCGAACGGGCTGAACACCTTCGGGTACGATATAGTTGACTGCATAGTAATTCCACGTTGTGGTTTGGAGATATTCGAGCGAAGGTTGTTGCTCTACGGGCAGGAAATCGCTATATGCAAAGGTATCCTCTGCTGGATTGTAATGACCCGTTGTTTTATAGGTTGCTTGGAAGATCTGACGGATATAACCGTTGTCTGCACGAAGCAACAACGTGTAGTCTCTGTCGCCATTCAAACCGGTGAGTAACGTACTGAAATGTCCGGAGTTGAGTGCTGCCAACTGCTCTTTGTTAAATTTCAAACCAGAAGCATTAAGCAGTGCATCGTGGCTTGCACTTCCCATTCGATCGGTACGATAAAGGCCGAAAGTAACCGATTCGATCTGTTCACCATAGGCGTAGAACTTCGCCGAATTATCCGGCGTAATTCCCTGACCCGCAAACTCATTGGTTGCTTCAAGCCCCAAGGTCAAAATAACGGGTTTGGTCTCTCCGCGAGCGATGTAACCGAAGCTGACATAGGCATAGTCGCGCATCGCGCCTGTCTTGTCGTAAACACAACCGACAAGGGTATATTTGCCGGTCTTGCGGTTCTCGATCTGAATGGTTCCGGTAGCCTTGATCTCGCCATCGAATTTCTTCGAAGCGTCCATCTCCTGTGCGGTCAAGCTGGCTTGTCCGTCATCGAGCACCCCTTCGTAAAGAGCGAATTTCAACGACTTAGCATCTTCGGCCATAGTAGCGGCGATCTTCACCACACCATCGGCAGGTTCACTCTTCGCGAGTGTCACTTTGTAATTAGGAACCACGACTCCCGGAAGAAGAATGCGCAGCATACCGTTGCGGTTACCATAGTAAAACGCTCCGGCCTTCTTCTCCAATTCGAGCATGATGCTCTGCGCGGGGAACGAAATAACGCCATCTTTCAACGTACCGTATTGTGCGGCAGAGGCATCCATCATAAAGTTCTCCGGCACGTTAGATCCGAATCGGATCTCACCGTCATCCGTCGAGAGGGTAAGACCGGTAGATTGGTAGGGAACAAATACCTTATCGGGATCGCGGGCATCAATCGTCGTATAAAGATCACGACTTTGGACACTTATCGGCCCTCCGGCCAACGCCTTCACCAAAGCATCGCCATAGACCTTCATCCGATAGAACCCTTTGATGTCGTTGCGCTGGTAGATCTCCACCTCGATTTCGGGATAAGGGTTGAACGAAGCCGAATTGATGCTGTACATATTGCTCAGCACCTCATCGCGCCACTTACCTTTGGTGTGTGCTCCATCGCTGCTCTTCACAAGGCTCCATCCGGCACGAACAACCGTAAAGGAGAGTCCCGTCGCACGGTTTCCGTACAACGAAATGTAGCGCGGATCTTTGATCTGAATATCGCAGGTATATTTCACGCCCTCCTCTGCTTTGGGGAAAGAGATCTTCACGTCGGTTTCCTGTTCACCCGGACCGAACGTGATCGGGGAAACTTCAAGGATTCCGGCTACATTCGTGGTGATCTCAACCGGAACCGTTATCGCATCGAGGTACTTGGCACGGCGTACCTTATAGGTAACCGTGGGGTCATCGGCAGGATCGCGTTCCACCTCCGTCGAAGTGATCTGCTCCGGAAAGTAGACTCCATAGTTATCCGGATTTTCAGACGCTCCGGTCGAATAATTCGGATCATCCGCACATCCGGCAAAAATTACTGGAGCCAGAAATGCCCATAAAATATGTTTGAATGTTTTCACTGTGCTATTATTTAATAGTTACTCATAATTTAGCCGTTGACTATCCCTTCCACGGAGTGACCAACCCCGAAGGATCCGGATTATTCTGGCTACCAATGACCGGATTGTTTTGAACCTCGTTACGACCGATCACAAAGTTCCAATACGGAGCCCGGCCTTCGTTGTTCAAACGATAGGAGGTCGGTGCGTTTGTGCCGACATAGCCGCGCTTGCTGGACAGATTAAGACGTTTCATGTCGAACATCACGATGCCCTCGCCCCAGAACTCGATGCGCTTTTGGAGCATCAACTCGTTGACAAAACCGGCAAGTTGTTTAGAGGGGCAGCTATATGCACGACCACCTGTCATGCGATAGCTGGTCATAAACTTGTTGAGTAGTTCGATACCGGCAGCCACATCTCCGGCCTGAGCCGTAGCCTCGGCCTCGATGAAGTACATCTCCTCGACACGCATACAGCAATGGTCCGCTGCACCACCCACCTTAAACTCTTTGTAGGCTCCCTGCGCCGGACGGAACTTGATGCAGGAGTACTCTTTGAGCGTATTGGCAAAATAGGTTTTGCCGTCGGGACGGCAGCTCGGATAGTCGTAGGAGCTACGAGTGGGATCGAGCCATGAGTGACGACGGAAGTCGTAGAGGTTGATGCTGTTGTAGAGGTTACGATTGATGGCACGACCCGCATGGTAGGGCGACCAGTCGTTCTCGCACGACATGTGTGCCGTGAAGCAAGTCAGGTTGGATACGCTCTCGCTCGGCAGTGCCAAACCCCAAATCCACGCATTGTTCGATGATGCGTTGTTGAATCCGTTGACAGGATCCTCCCACTGAGCCTGCGTCATCGGCGTACAACCGCTTGCAGTAATGGCTTTACGCGCATACTCGGCCGCCGACTTATAGGCCGCAATGTCGTTCTTGTCGGTTCCCCTTTCGAGATAGGCACGAGCCTTCAATCCATAGATCAACGCCAGACTGATGGTGTATTTATCGGGAGCAGAGAAGGAGGAGAGGAACAACTCCGCCTTTTCCAGATCGGGGAATATCAACTTGTTATATACATCTTCAACCTTGGCTCTGGGGTTATTCTTGGCCTGATCCTCGGTAGTTTGGGGCAACACAATCGGAACTCCCAGACCCAACAGATGATCACCTTTGGTAGTGGCATTCGCTTTGAACTCATACAAACGCACCAGATCGAGGTAGAACATCGCACGGTAGGTATAGGCAAAGCCCAGATAGGAACGCTCCTTATCATCCAACAGGGCGAGATTGCTTTCGTCGATCAGATTGATGACGTTGTTGGCCATCATGATCCACGAATAGTAGTTGTTCCAAGTAAGCGCACCTACGGCATAATCAGCACCGATGGCATTGTTCGTACCCCACTGTTGAAACCAGTCGTAACCAATATTGCCGGAGATCACGAGATCGCCCGTCATCGACTCGGTTGCCAGATGGATAGCCGGAAGTCCGAAGTCCCAAGGCAGACCGTAACCGGTTGAGTTGGGCTTCACGAGCGCGGCCGGAATACCGCGCGCGAGTGTTTCGAGAGTCACCTGATCCTCCGTAGCGATATCGGTAGGATTAGCGTCTTTCACACAACTGTTCAGCAACACACAGAAAGCAATCGCTGATATTTTAAGAATCTGTTTCATATATCGTTAGAATTGGATTTTAATACCGCCCGAAATTGTGCGTACCGGTGAATATGTGGCTTGGGAGGTAGAGCCCGAATAAGAGTAGCGAGGATCAAAACCGCGACGCTTCGACCAATACCATACGTTTTCGCACGAGAGGTAGAGGCGCATATTATCCACACCGATCTTATGCAGCCACTTCGACGAAAGTGTATAACCGAAATTGATATTTTGCAAATTCAGATAGCTGGCGTTGGTCAAGAAACGATCCGACTGGCCATTCTGGTTTTGGTCTTCGTACTGCAAACGCGGGATGTTCGAGGTAGGATTGGTCGGCGACCACGCTTTCAGAATATCTTTGTGCCAATTCTGACCCGTCGATTTGTTGGCCGGCGAGTACATCGCGGCTGCATAGCCCGAATCGTAAGCCAGACCGCCGATCTGATAGGTGAAGGCGATGCTGAAATCGAATCCGTAGAAGTTGAGGTTCGTGCCGAAACCACCGTAAAGATCGGGAATCGGGTTACCGCAGAGATAATCCGTAGCCTTAGCAAACTCAGTAGTAGTCACACGCTTACCAGTGGGTTGATTGCTGTCGTCAAGTTCGTCCATATACCACATCGACTTACCCTCGGTCGATACGCCGGCATACTTTTTCATATAGAAAGTGTACATCGGCAGCCCTTCACCATAGAAGGTCGAACCGTCCACATAACCCGAATAGCCTTCGACTTTCTTGTTGCGACGTTCAGGGGGCAACATCGTGATCTTGTTGCGCAGGTGGGTCATATTGAGGTTGATGTCCCACTGCACATGCTGGCGACGAATTGGCGAGAAATTTAACTCGATTTCGATACCGCTGTTGCGCATATCGCCGACATTGGCATAATACGAGGAGTAACCGATCGACGGAGGTGTCGGGAACGAAAGCAGCATATCGGTGGTGCTACGCAGGAAGTACTCAACACTACCCGAAACCAACCCTTTGAATACGCTGAAATCGACACCGGCATTGAAGTTGGAGTTGGTCTCCCAAGTAATCGACTTTCCGCCTTTCGACCGGAATACGGTAGCCACCTTGCCGTTGGCATTTTCGATCGAATAGGTATTCGTATAGCGGAAGTTACCGATGTTATCGTTACCCTGCGATCCGATCGAGGCTTTCAGTTTGAGGTTGTCGAGCCAGTTTTCGGTTCCGGTCATAAATTTTTCACGAGTGATGATCCACGCACCGCCGAGTGACCAGAAGTTACCCCAACGATGATCGACATGGAAACGTGACGAAGCATCGCGACGGAAAGAGGCCGAGAAGAAGTAACGGTTGGCGTAGTCATACATCACGCGGGCAAAGAAACCCTCGTTGTTGTACTCTTGGCGCGAAGAACCTGCACCTTGCAGGTCGATGATCGCACCATCCAACTCATCGTTGCCCGGTGTGAGCATGTGGCTCTTGGCTGCACTGAGCATGTAGCTGGTTTCGTTGTAGTACTCGTGACCGATCATTGCATTGATATTGTGTGCATTGATCTGCTTGGTATAGTTCAAGATCTGCTGCGAGTTATACTCGTATTGACGCGAATGGCCCTTCGAAAGCAGACCCTCTTCTCCGGCAAATTGTCCGAAATAGGGATTTCGGATACTCGTAGAACGGGTTTCATCGAGCGAAGCACCGGCGTTGAAGGTGAATTTGAAATCTTTGAGGAATGTAATGTCGAAATAGGTCGTACCGTTGAACGCATTTCCCTCGGTGGCTCTGGTGTCCAATCTCGAATCCGAGAGGGCGTTGCTATTGGTGAAGATAGAACGCACCATACCGGCATTTTCACCATAATCGTATCGTTTGATACCCTCTTTGGTGTAGAGAATCTGGCCATCGCCGCCACGGATATAGAGCGGATAGATCGGGCCGACCGATGTGGTAAAGGCAAAGACATTACCCGAACTGTTATCCGCACCGCTGTCGTCGATCTGATTGTAGTGGAAACGGGCGTAGTTGGCGTTGACCCCGAATTTGAGCCATTTTTTGGCTTGGTAGTCAATCTTGGTACGAGCCGTAAAACGATCCATATCCGAATTATAGGCGATACCCTCGTTATTGAGGTAGCCGAACGAAGCGTAGACCGAAGTCTTGTCGCCCGAACCGCTGATACTCACGTTGTACTCTTGACGAAGCGAATTGCGGAAAGCCGCATCGGTCCAATTGTCAGGTTTGAGGTAGTACTCCTGACCAGCATATACCAGACGACGACCTACCGTAGCCAATGGATTGACTTTGCCGTTGACTCCGATAAACTCCTGTCCGGCGGGAAGCGTATAGATCATATATCCCAAACCGCCTTCGTTGGGCGATCCGGCCACATTGAGGTTGGCCTTGGCGTGAGCACTCGCCGGATTCATATCCGAATCGAGGTAGTAGTTTTTCAGCGCACCGTAATGGGTTTCGTAGAACTGCGCCGTATTGGTGATGTATTCATAATCCTTGACAGCACGCGAATTGACACCCCACTTGGCATCGACGGTAATCACCGCCTCTTTCGACTTGGCCTTTTTGGTGGTAATCATCACCACACCATTGGCTCCGCGAGCACCATAGAGCGAGTTCGAAGCCGCATCTTTGAGCACGGTCATCGACTCAACATCGTTGGGGTTGAGGTTGTTCAGGTCACCCGAATAGGGCATACCGTCAACCACCCACAGCGGGCTGTTGCCGGCATTGAGCGAACTGAAACCGCGAATACGGATTTCGGGGCTTTTACCGGGCTGACCCGAAGTATTGGACAACTGCACACCGGCGACCTTACCCGCCAGCGACTGAGCTACATTGGATTGCTGGGTCTTGGCAATATCGTCCGACTTGATAACCGCCGCAGAACCGGTGAAGGCCTCTTTCTTGGCCGTACCGAATGCAACAACAATTACATCATCAATAGCCTGGGTGTCCTCTTTGAGCACAATGTCGATGCGCGACTTGCCCGCAACGGCAATCTGTTGCGATTGGTAGCCGATGAACGAGACGAGGAGCTTACCATCTGCCGGAGCCATAATGGCATAGCTACCATCGGCATTGGAGGTGGTACCAGCGGTCGAACCTTCTACCAGGATTGTCGCTCCCGGGACGGGCTGTCCGGCGGGATCTTTCACCGCACCGGTTACCTGCTGTTGCTGTGCGAGGGAGGAGTAACAAACTCCCAGCACAACGAATAGGGTTACAAGTAGTTTTTTGATCATAAAAAATTGAGATTATACGCTAAATTTGTGTTGTGACGATCGCCGAATAGGCTGCATTCGGGTTGCAATAGGCCCGAAAGAGTCCTATTCCTCTGCTTTTGACTCCGGAATCCTTTCGATTCCGGAATCAAAAACGGAGGTGTGGGCAGCGAAGAAACGCTGTCTAAGGTATCAATAATCTGCGTCGGTAAAGTCGTTTTGGCTAGTTCCCGTGTACTTCGTAGCACGGCCTTGCCATTCAACGATGATATTATTCTTTGATCCTGATTCAAAACCGTAAGATGTTTTACCAAACTCTTTGGCTTTGAAAACAACCTTCCAAGTTTTGTCAGCATTTCGGATCACCGTAGCTGTCGCATTTGCGGGACAGAACCCATAGCTATTGGCTTTGTCCGAATATCCACCATCCGCATATTGCAGCATATATTCGTTTTGCGAGAATTTGAAATCCCAATGCCAAGTTGTTCCCTCTTCCGACAGACTGAAATTTTCAGTCGTGGGACATGCCGCTGAAATCGTGAAGAATGGATATTTGAAACTATTATCCGCAGGACAATTGGTAGTCGATCCATCAGGGCGGAAATAGATGAAATAGACATCGCCATAATTACGTCCACGATAGGAGTAATTCTTCACCATACGCACCTCCATCGTCAATATGGTTTTATTTAACTTCACGGTTTGCCCATCTTCCGTTGTAATCTGATAATAAGGCACAAACGGTTTCACCGGTACAATATCAAATGCGGCATTGACGCTCGTTACATCGCCAAACCACTCACCTTCGACCTTCGGGCCGCTGGGGAGGGTAATGGAGATCCGCAGATACATACGGCTCGATGTTCCCATCGTAGTAACGGTTCCGGTAATACCGGCTCCGCTCTCCTTCTCAGTATCGTAAGTCTTATAGTTGGTGTAGTCGTAAACTTGGAGCGGGCACTTGCTGGCCTCGGTGGCCATGTCGATCGTCTTGCCGATGTTGATATCGCTCAGACTCAATTTCACGGCATACTTGCCCTTTTTAAGATCGGCAACCTCGGTAGCACTCTGCAAACCGAATGCGAAGTCGTTCATGAGATCCCCCTTGAAACAGAATACCTTCAACAGATCGGCCGAATTCACGTCTTCGCCGTTGGTTACTTTCAAGAGGTCGTTGCTGACATAGCCCGATGCAAATGCTCCGGTGTAGGCTGCACGCAAGCGGCTGCCACTACCCTTCGCATCCATCGAAACGGTCAACGTATTGTTTTTGTTCTTCACAATGGAGAGTTTGCCGGTCGTTCCGCTGACGTTTTTAAATGCGCCGCAAACGATCTTCACCTTTTCGGGATCTGCCGTGGCAAGATCCACATCGGTGGTCGCTATACCATCGGCAAAAGAGATCTCCATCGGAGCAACCCCCTCGCCAGCAGGCTCTTTAATATCAGATTCTGTATAGAAATAGTAGGTCGTAAGGCCGCTCGTAGGGTTTTTCCACTCAACCACACTCCCGATCGCGGTGATCGTCTTGTTGAGATCGAATTGGTTGGTGAGCGGCTGCGGAACAGCTTCGGCGCAAACAGCGTTGTAGCGAACCAGCATTTTTTTACCCGTTTTCAGCTCTACCTCGACACTCAAATTCAAGAACGAAGTTTCGGCAACGATATCGGCCGAAAGTTTCACCGTCGTGACATCGGTCATCGTCTGTTTTTTTACGGAAATATCTTTGTAGGCAATCTCAAAGGGATTGGTTGCAGTATCGACAGCTCCTTTGGGATTACGAACTACGATACGGAGAAAATCGTTGGCCGTTGTCATACCGGCAATGTCGGTAATATTAGCCGTGGGCGAAAGATAGAATGTATAAAGGTCGGTATCCTCTACATCGTAGATCACCGATTTGATCGTAACAAGGGCTCCGCCATTGTACTCAATCTGATTTTTTAGTTCCACGGGGGGGTGGAGGGGTGGGAGTTTCGGTTTCTCCCTTATCGGAGCATGAGTTCAAACTTCCGATTGCAAACAGACCGGCACAAGCCCAGAGTGCCAGGGCCGAATAGTTAAATTTTTTCATGCATGTTAGATTAAAGAGTGAGGGAAAGGCGTGGGTATAGGCTCCCACGCCTTTTATAAAATCATTTATCGGTATATGTAGCGATTTTCAGAGATTAAAGAACGACCACTTTGCGCTTGAAGTTCACGATAAGAGGGATACGTCGCTCTAACAGCCGGCTTGGTTGTCACATCAGACTGCACCGCAGGCGTATCGGTTCCACCGACAAAGATCGGGCCGGTCCACGTTCCGGTAATGGTGTGTTTGAGCACATCCTTGCCTTCGACAGCAAAGGTGAACATGTTGTCAGCACCGGCCGCTTTGGTAATAGTAATCTTTCCGGTGTAGATTGATGCATATTTACCCAGGCGAGGTACATTGAGCCATCCGTTGGTTACCATATAGTTGGGATCGCGATGGTTGTCGGGATAACCATTACCAATGGCACTCACCACGCGCATCATCGAGGTTCCGAACATCCGGTTGTATCCGCAGACACAAACACCGGGTTGGAAATAGGCCGGATAACGATTGAGGGTAATCGGGTAGACTCCCGGTGTAATCTGATGCTCGGTTCCCTTGGTTACAATCAGGTCGATACCCAGAATATCACCCTCGATCAATTTACCCTTTCCTTTGGGGTACTCTTCGGTAATTTCCCAAGTACCATCCTCGGTACCGAATTGAATAAACTGATAGCCATACTCGCGTTTCGAGTATTCGCAGGCCGTCTCCACCGAAACCGTGCCCAAACCACGAACCCAGATATAATCACGTTTGAAGCACTCGCCGCGTGGCAAATAATTCATGTCAAGTACATAGTCGTCTTTGAGGTTAGAAGTACCATCGTCCTCCGTATCGCTCGACTGGTCGGTAAGGAAGATTTCGCCGGTGTAGGATGCTTTCACCGAATAACCGGCCAACGATTGAAGGCTGCACTCTACTGTATAACGGCCCTTCGTTCCCGCATCGCGAATAACGATCGTTCCGGAGTATCCATAAGAATACTCTCCGTTCTGAGTCCCATTATCGTGCAACGCATAGGTTCCTACCGGGAAGACCATACCCATAATCTCCTGCTCTGTCGGACGAAGCCATGTAAACTGCTTGATGATATTGTTCTCTACAACCTTATAAGTTCCAGGGATCAAACGACGCTCGACCTTAGGATTGGTGAACTTCTCAGCAAACACCGCAAGACGTACAATATAACCGTCTGACTTATTATTGTTCGCATTGTGATCGTAGATCGTGATCTCCGAGAGACCCGTACCGTTCTTCGCCACGTCTCCGTTGTAGACACCTTCGGCGTAGACTCCGTCCACGATCACGTCACGCTCCATCTGCGGCAACTTCACATTGAGCAATCCGTTGCTGATAATCAGCTCCGCCTTATATATTAAGGTATGCTCGCGGTATTTCTCATCCAAGAAAGAGGCCTGAATGGTGACCAGATCCTCCGCATCGCGTTCGATTTTGATGGGATCCAATAGTTTAAACTGCTTTGTTTTACCCTGACTGTCGCGATAAAGCACTCCACTGCGTTCGCCATCGAACGTAAGGTTGTCTTTCAGATTGCTCTCGGCATAAGAGCCGGTCACGATCTTTTTCCAATCCGCCCCGGGCGTTGCATAGAAGGTCAATGCCAGCACATAACCCTCCGAAGTGATCGAAATATCCTGCCCCGTACCCGACCACTTGTCTGCGTTGGTCACAGCCAATCTAAATTCACAAACCGGTTTTTTATTTTTCACCTCACCCATATAGTAGGCAAAGATCCGCTTGGTCAACGTCACGTCATAGGCCGCCTCTTCATTCGCCTTCTGCTTGAAACAGGTTCCGTTGAACTCGGCACGGAGCGTCTCGCCGCTCTTCATTGCCACATCCAGATTCATCTTGGCCGTTGTCACGGAGGTCAATTGCAACGTCAACTCGGCTTTGGCCACATTCGTCTGATTGTCGGGCGATACGTTTGCTTGTTTGTAGAGCAGACTGTTGTTCGCCGACAAAAGGTCAATCACACCGGTCGGTGTATCGGTCGAGATCATCACATAATCATCAGCCAACAGCATCGCTTCAAGATCGACAAGACCCTGAGTTGGAGAGAAATAGAAGGTGTAAACCTTGTGAGCATCAACCGTATAGACCACCGATTCGATTTTGCTCTCCGCGCTACCGTATGCAAAGGTATTACCCGACATCACTGTTGATGTCGTCCCTTCATCAGACGAGCATGATGATAAAAAAGGCTACTTATCCCCAGTATGGAGAGCAGCACAAAGACTGGATAGATTTTTTTCATAGAGGTTTAATTTAACTAAGTAGCCGAACCAAGCCGGCAAATAATTCTGTTTGCAACATCGTTGGTCACGCAAATTCAATACGGCCAAACAAAAAAAACGCCTCTTTGTGCCGCAGAGGCCATAAAAAAAACAGAAAGCGCGGCACCGAACGTTCTTCAGTTGAGGGTTTCAACGATCCGAGAGAAACAAAGCCTCACGCGAATACCCGCAGGATAGGTACGAAGCAAGAAGAGACTTATAAATTTCTCGCAATCGGAACCTTCCAATTTGCTACTGCAAGAACAATCTTACACTTTCTATGTATGAATCGGTCAAATATAGATAAAATATTGCTGCTATGCAAATATTATTTTTCAGTTTGAAACAAAAAATACACACATACATAAAAAATTAAAGTTTTTGGTCGAATTTAGTTCACATAGAGAATCAAAACAGAATTTTAACTTATACATCGTAAAAGTTAATTTATTTAATACATTTATCAATAAAATCAATAATTATATCATATTATCAAAAGTGGAGTATCCTGATACTAACCAAAACATG
>CAYOKU010000048.1:0-770 GCA_964404645.1 uncultured Alistipes sp. | reverse complement strand
TTCTTTTTCACACAAACACGCAACGACTATACAGCCTTTTTTGTTTATTTTTGGGGCGGAAAGAACTACTATATTCTATTTTACCTTTCGCCGAAAACTCCAAACCTATTTGGCGCACTCCAAACAAAAGAGACAATCGGATTGTCTGCTCTCACGAAAGATGCCAACGCAACAACAACCATCGTGGGTAAAGACCCAAAGAATTCGCCATAAATCGGGGAATCCATCGTAACTCCAAAAATCACACAAGAGCGACTAACAAACAGAGAGCAGCCGCATCTCAAAACAAGCGCGCGTGTTATGTTTTAATATGTAATTAGGGTTTTTCAGTTACAGATTGTTATAACAAAAATCCACAAATTGGAAAATTGTCATTCGGCAGTCAAATCATCCATATAACTATCTAATAAATAATACATTCTAACCAGAAGGACTCTATTGAAGTGGCTAAAATGAAACCTTAAAAAGAGAAAAAATGACACTCTTCTGCCAAATTAACAAATACCCAAAGGTTTTTTCTACTTTTTTTCAGGCAAATCAAGCTATTCCTCAATTATTGCAGATCCGGTCGCACTTTATTAAAATAGTTAAAAAACTAAAAACCCATAAAGCGAGATTCGGGGCAAGATCACCCTGCTCGCCAGCAGGAGTTTTGTAAATAATTTAAATAATCATTCCGCGTTAAAAAACAACAAAATACATTTTTTCATTTTTATGAAAAAAAGTTTAATAATATTCAAATTTATGGTTATAAATTGAAGCAATACATC
>CAYOKU010000047.1:0-19092 GCA_964404645.1 uncultured Alistipes sp. | reverse complement strand
GTATTTAGTGGGTATAATAGACAGAACCGCGGAATTATAATACGATATCGGTGTCGGTGTGTTTTTATTGAACAAAAAAAATGATAAATCATGAACTCAACTGCAAAGATTAAAAAAGGTGTGTTATGGATGGTATTGGTGTTGACATGCAGCATGGCATCGGCACAGGGAAGGCGATGTACGCATTATCTACATTACCATACGTATGCCCGAGTTTATACAACACTAAGGGTGGTTCCACACTCAATAATTCGCCACAGAGTAGCTACGCATATCAGCAACCATTTTAGTCAAAAAGAGCGTTTGTCGTTGGCTATTGCTTTTCTGAACCAGAACGATTATCTTAGCGTGAAACAATACATCAAAATTACCGGTCTATCAAAAGATGCAGCCGAAGCGGAACTTGAATCTTTTGCGCAAGACGACAAAAATCAAATTGTGGCCAAGCTAATAGCCAAAAAAAGAGTTTACACAAAAGGATAACGACAAGAAATGGAGCTTAACGACAAGGAGTTAATTCTTGCAATCAAAGAGAACACAGAACAAGGTTTTCGGTTGCTGATGGCAAAGTACAAGATGCCCGTTTATTGGCATATCCGCAGACTTGTCGTTTTGCACGATGATGCCCAAGATGCTGCCCAAGAGACTTTTGTACGAGTATATCGACATATTGACAAATTCAACAACAATAATTCGTTTGCAACGTGGGTCTACAAAATTGCGACAAATGAGGCTTTGCGCCTACTGAAACGCCGAAAATATACTCGCATATTTTTTATGGATGGGCATACCGAAAACATACTGGCAAGCAATTATGTAGATTACAAAGATCTGGAAGCCGTGAAGTTACAACGAGCAATATTATCTCTTCCGACCCGACAGCAGATAACATTCAATTTACGTTACTACGATGAACTGGGCTATGAACAGATTGCAGCAATTACCCATTCAACAGCAGCAAATGCAAAGGCCAATTATCACCTTGCCAAAGAGAGAATCATTCGATTTATGCACGCAAACGACTGATAATTATGAATACAGATTGGAATTTTGACAAGACCGGCAAACGAATGCCCTATACTATGCCCGCTGATTTCCCCACCGAATTAGAGACAGATATCTGGCAAAAAATAGCGGCGAAAAAACACATCCATCATATGAACTATTTACGCACAGCCCTACGTGTCCTTGCGACTGCGGCGGCCGTTGTCTCCCTAATATTTGTATTAAATGGCCACCTCCTCAAAAACGGATCCGCCGAGTTGTCCGATATTGCAACGGCCTTCAATCGGCTCAGCGTTGAAGACCAAAATTATCTACTCGAAACCTACCAAGACGACTTTTTTATAAACCAATAAAAACAAACTCGTATGAAAATATCAATTTTAGCGATTGTCATGCTGCTATCTTGCACAATGGCACAAGCACAAGAGAACCCCAATCAACGCAAAACACGCACAGAGTTGGCTCAGATGCAGGCAAAGCATATTGCCAAAGAGTTAGCTCTCGACAAACAGGCCACCGATCAATATGTAGATACCTATTGCCGACACCAACAAGAGGTCTGGGCGATGGGGCCAAGAGTTGGCAAGCGCACCAAAGCGGGAATGGAACCAAAGAGCGAATCCGAGACAGAACAAGAGATCAAAGATCGTTTCGAACATAGTCAAAAGTTATTGATTTTAAGACAGAAGTATTATGCGGAATACTGCAAATTTCTGACCCAGAATCAAATCAAGCGGGCCTATGAATTAGAGAAACAAATGATGATTCGTCTATCCAAAAACAGGCAAAAAACAAATAGAAAATAGAACCGATGAAACAACGATTGATATACGTTACAGCATCAGTTCTACTGGTCTGGAACTGTTGCTCCTGCACCGAGAGCGAAGACAAATCTACGCCAGAGCTAACATTGGCAAACAGAGTCGCTCAAATGATGGTTAAAGTAGCGGGTGGCTCCTTTGTGATGGGGCAAACTACCTCTGGGCTTGATGCCGAGGGAAATCCATTAACAAGAGCCGAATCGACTTCTACGGACAACAACGATCCTCGGCCCGATGAACTACCGCTACACAACGTCACCTTATCTGATTTTGAAATAAGCCGTTATGAGATAACACAGGGGTTATGGAGGGAAGTTATGGGAACGCTCGAACCGTGCTACTCCGCATCACTTTACGGCGAAGAGGCCGACCGCGCAATGGATGGGGTGAGTTGGGACGATGCCATTGCATTCATCGCTCGGCTCAACGAGCTCACAGCGGGAGATTACCGTCTTCCGACCGAAGCAGAATGGGAGTATGCCGCAAGAGGTGGAAAACAGAGTCGTGACTATCGTTACAGCGGGAGCAACAGCATTGGCGAGGTGGGTTGGTTCAAAGAGAGTGGAGTAGCCTGCGTGCAGAAAGTGGGACAAAAGGCCCCCAACGAATTGGGGCTATACGATATGTCGGGGAACTGTTTCGAGTGGTGTTACGACTGGTACGGAGCCTACTCCTCAGACGAGCAAATAAATCCCAAAGGAGTCGAGGAGCAGGATAAATATTACTTATACAACGGCAGCTCGGTTTGCGCTCACGTCCTGCGAGGAGGCCATTGGCAGAGTAGTGCATTCGGATTGCGCGTATCTTTTCGCACGAAGATCCCCACTACGAACTACATGCCCAAAACCGGATTCAGAATCGCACGAGGCATCTCGTACGACCAAATGAATCACTACGCTTCCAACGATGGTAGCGACACCGAGACCATTGCATTCAGCATAGAGAGCGGCACATTTGCCGCAAAGACGATCCTTTATCGAAAAGCAATCATCAACCCCGTAGAAGGTAAACAGCCTGCCCTATGCCTCTATTTGCACGGAGGAAGTAGCCGAGGCAATGACAACGAACTGCAACTCAATGAAACAGCCGTTTCCGTTCTGTCGAGCTACATAAAAACCAAAGGGATAAGTGCAATATTAATCGTTCCTCAATGCGAATCGGGTGGAGCTTGGATCGCCATCAGACAACCTCTAAAAGTGTTGCTGGAAAGTTTTATCGCTGCCGGTCAAGCGGATGCATCCAAAGTCTACTGTTTCGGCGGCTCCATGGGTGGAACCGGAACATGGAATCTGGTCTCATACTGCCCCAATTTTTTTGCTGCGGCAATGCCCGTTGCCGGAAATCCTTCGGGATGCGATGTGGCCAACGTATCGACCACACCCATATATACGGTCATGGGGAGTGCCGACAATATCATGAACATCTCTCCGGTCGAAACCTTTCTGATTTCACTAAAAACGGCAGGCGGTTCGTATAGATTCGATACGGAACAGGGCTGGTCGCACGAAAACACCTGCACAATGAGCTATACCAACCCTCGCTTAGATTGGATTTTCGGTCAAAGTCGATAATCAACAACCGATTACGGCACGGAGGTTCACCGAAATTCAGACGAGACGATCCAAAAAGGGTCTACAATTTGGTCAATTTGGCAAATTTGGCAAGCAGGGTCTTTTCGCCCACACCGTCAAATGCAACCACCAGCTTGTGATCCGAGGCGAGCGTTTCAATCCGCTGCACGATCCCCACTCCGAATTTCTGGTGTTCGACCCGATCCCCGACCGCGTATGTCGCCGCCGAAATCGGCGCACCGGACGATGGAAGGCTGATACCCAGTCGGCGCAACCCTTCGGGTGTAGGGCGTGACGGCTGCACCAAAGAGGGGTCGGGACGGCCACCGGATCGCTGCGGAGCTTGCGCGCGCGGGAAACGGCGCGCCACACCCGACTCACCATCGGAGGGTCGTCCTGCGAAACTGCGAGATCCGTTCGTCTCCGCACCGCCGTCCTGTTGCTGTTTGAACCGATAGTCGAAACGTCGGCGCAACGCCTCAATAGCCGTTCCACTCTCCTCGCCACGGCGTTGTGGCCGCTCGGCCATGATGTCGAGATCGGTATCGACATAACGCGGGTCGATCTCGCGCAGGAAACAGCTCGGTCGCGAGAACTCCATATTTCCCCACTTGAAACGCATCTCGGCATAAGAGAGCGTTGCCGACACTTTGGCGCGTGTCAACGCCACATAAAAGAGTCGTCGCTCCTCTTCGATTCCATCGGGTGATTCGGAGGCACGCTGCGATGGAAAGAGGTTCTCCTCCATGCCGACAATATAGACATATTTATATTCAAGACCTTTGGCCGAATGGACGGTCATCAACGTCACCTTATTCTGATCGGCCGGATCGTCTTTGTCCATATCGGTCATCAGCATCACACTCTGCAACCACTCCTCGATAGTGGCCTCCTCCTCGGCAGGCCGCTCCCCGTTGCGAATCTCGGCATCGCGCTGCTCCTTGAAGAGCTGCATCGAGTTGAGCAGCTCCTCGATATTATCGAGTGCCGAGGTGGCCTCCGGCGTATTTTCGGCTCGGTAGGCAGCAATAATCCCCGATCTTGATGCAATCTCCATCCCGAAGTCGTAGAGCCCCTTCTCGGTACGCGCCAGCGAGAGAGCCCGGATCATCGCCACAAACTCCGACACTTTGCGCACAAGGGTACGTTGCAGGGCATCCGCCACCGGCTCCTCGACCAACGCATCGACCGCCTCCCACATCGAAAGAGCGCGTTCGGCGGCTATTTCAGCAATGCGCCGCACGGTCGTTTCACCGATTCCGCGTGTCGGATAGTTGATGATCCGCTTAAAGGCCTCATCGTCGTGCGGATTGATAACCAAACGGATGTAGGCCATCATGTCGCGAATCTCCTTGTGGTCGTAGAACGAAGATCCTTTATAGATGCGATAGGGAATGCTCCGGCGGCGAAGGTTATCCTCCAAAACCGCCGACTGGTTGTTGGTACGATAGAGAATCACCACCTCCGACCACAGATCTTCGGCCGCACGCACCTTCTCGCGCAGATCCTCAACCACCATTTCAGCCTCTTCGCGATCGGTATAGGCTTTCAGAATGCGGATCTTCTCACCCTCTTCGCCGGTCGAAAAACAGTGCTTGTCCATGCGTTTCGAGTTGCGGACGATCACCGAGTTGGCGGCATCGACAATGGTGCGTGTCGAACGGTAGTTCTGTTCGAGTTTGAAGACCTTAGCCGTTGGAAAATCTTTCTGAAACGAGAGAATATTCTCGATCTTTGCGCCGCGGAACGAGTAGATCGACTGCGCATCATCGCCCACCACACACACTCTCGAATGGAGTTGCGACAGGCGACGAATGATCACATACTGTGCATAGTTGGTATCCTGATACTCATCGACCAGAATATAATGGAACAACTCCTGATAACGCGCCAGCACATCGGGACAGTCGCGCAAGAGGATGTTGGTCTGCAACAGCAGGTCGTCGAAATCCATCGCCCCGTTGCGTTTGCAACGCTGACAATAGATATTATAGATGTTCCCGAATTCGGGAATTTGTGCCTGCCGATCCTCGGCTGCATAGGTCGTGCTGGCCAAATAGGCTCCGGGGGTCACCAGACAGTTTTTCGCATAGGAGATGCGCGAAGCGATCAGGTTGGGTTTATACTTCTCATCGGCAAGGTTCAATTCGCGCACGATGGTCTTGATGAGGTTTTTGCAATCGTTCGGCTCGTAGATCGTGAACGATTCGGAAAAACCGATCCGTTGGGCATTTTCGCGCAGGATGCGCGAGAAGACCGAGTGGAACGTCCCCATGCGAATATAGCGGCTGCGATTATCGGGGATCATCTGCGAGATACGCTCGCGCATCGACTCGGCAGCTTTGTTGGTAAAGGTCAACGCGAGGATGTTGAACGGCGCAACCCCCCGTTCGATCATATAGGCGATGCGTGCCGTCAGCACACGGGTTTTACCCGATCCGGCTCCGGCGATGATAAGCGAAGGCGAGTCGTAATTGACTACGGCAGCATGTTGGGCGGGATTCAGCCCTTTGAGTATCGGTGATTCTTGGGATTCCATACCTGCAAAGGTAAGAAGAATTCAAAATTCAGGAGTGATATCTGCGAATTATTTTATCGCCGTTGGGATTTCGGCCATCGGAATTCGGCAGAGAGTCCTCTATCTATTATGGAGCACAGCGTGGAGCGAAGAGAGCGTTCTTTCCGCTCGACGCTTCGTCGCAAGAAATCGGATCTTCAATTATTTTATGAATTTCTTTTGCGAAAAAATAATATCTTTGCACTACTTTCGTTATAAAGTGATAGGCCAAAAATATAAATACAAAATTTTAAACGTAAAATATGAGCGAAGTCATCAACATCAAGGAACTCAACGAACGCATCGAACGGGAATCGGTTTTCGTCGATACGCTCCGCAATGAAATGGGCAAAGTAATTATCGGCCAAGGACATCTGGTCGATACGCTGCTGATCGGATTGCTGTCGAACGGACACATTCTGTTAGAAGGTGTTCCCGGACTGGCCAAAACGTTGGCCATCACCACGCTGGCCAAGGCCGTCAATGCCAACTTCTCACGTATTCAGTTTACCCCCGACCTGCTGCCGGCCGACTTGATCGGTACGCTGATCTACTCGCAGAAGAACGAAGATTTCGTCGTCAAGAAAGGCCCGATCTTCGCCAACTTCGTACTGGCCGATGAGATCAACCGTTCTCCGGCCAAAGTGCAGTCGGCACTGCTCGAAGCCATGCAGGAGCGTCAGGTGACCATTGGCGAGAACACCTATCCGCTGCCGCAGCCGTTCCTCGTGCTTGCCACGCAGAACCCCTTGGAGCAGGAGGGAACCTATCCGCTGCCCGAAGCGCAGGTTGACCGTTTCATGCTCAAAGCCAAGATCTCCTACCCCAAAAAGCAGGAGGAGCGCGACATCGTGCGCATGAACCTCAACGGCGACGGCATGCCGCAGGTCAACAAGGTGATCGCCCCCGAAGATATTGTCAAGGCACGTAAGGTGGTCGAAGATGTCTACATGGACGAAAAGATCGAGAAATATATCATCGACATCATCTTTGCCACCCGTGAGCCGGCCGAGTACAATCTCCAAAAGCTCCAAAATCTGATCTCATACGGCGGTTCGCCCCGTGCCTCGATCTCGTTGGCCAAGGCCGCTCGCTCCTATGCGTTTATTAGCCGCCGCGGTTATGTCATCCCCGAAGATGTCCGCGCCGTCTGCCACGACGTACTGCGCCACCGTATCGGCCTGACCTACGAAGCCGAAGCCGAGAACATCTCGACCGAAGAGATCATCACCGACATTCTGAACAACGTAATCGTACCCTAACGATGCAAGAAACAGAGAACGATATTCTCAGACGCGTCCGCAAGATCGAGATCAAAACTCGCGGTCTGTCGAACGAAATCTTCGCCGGAAAGTACCATACGGCTTTTCGCGGACGAGGCATGTCGTTTTCCGAAGTCCGCGAGTACCGTGCCGGCGACGACGTGCGCGACATCGACTGGAATGTCACGGCACGCTCGTCGAAGCCCCATATCAAGGTCTACGAGGAGGAGCGCGAACTGACCATGATGCTCGTGGTCGATGTGTCGGCCTCGCGTATGTTCGGTACCACGGAGCGTCTGAAAAAGAATATCATCACCGAGATTGCCGCCGTGTTGGCCTTTTCGGCCGCACAAAATAACGACAAGGTGGGTTGCATCTTCTTCTCCGACAAGGTCGAGAAGTTCATCCCACCCAAGAAAGGCCGCAGCCATGTGCTGATGATTATCCGTGAGTTGATCGAATTCCGCCCCGAATCCACCGGCACTCGCCTTTCGGAGCCGATCCGCTTTCTGACCAACGTTAACAAGAAACGGTGCACGACCTTCGTGCTCTCCGATTTTCTCGACTCGTCGAAAGACCGTTCGGCACTGGATGATGCGCTGAAAATCGCACAGGGTCGTCACGACCTTGTCGGAATTCGGGTCTACGACCCACGCGAAACCGAGTTGCCCGATGTGGGGATCGTTGAGTTGCGTGATGCCGAAACAGGTCGTAAGGTGTGGGCTGACACCTCCTCACGTGCCGTGCGCGACCACTACGCCTCCGTATGGCAGCAACGAAGTGCCGAGATCGACCAGACTCTCAACCACAACCGGATCGACTCGGTGCTGATTCCGACCGACGGCGATTATGTCGCCGAGTTAATCAAACTCTTCAAACAGCGATGAAACAACTCTTCCTATCAGGCGCATTGCTCTTTGCCCTCGCCGCCTCGGCGCAGGAGCTTCCGACCATCAAAGCGCGCGTTGAACCCGACAGTATCGGGATCGGTGACCGCTTTGATTACATCATTGAGGTGGACAAGGACTTGGTTCAGGTGGTCAACTTTCCGGAGTTCGATGCCAAAGACGGCAAACTCGAATTGGTCGAGAGCCTGCCGGTCGACACCCTCGAACACGATGGCCGTCACTTACGATTGAGCAAACGCTACCGACTGGCCGCCTTCGAGGAGGGAAACTACAACCTCGGCACGGCACAGGTGCTCTTTGCCGATAAAAATATTGTCGACACCCTGCGCGGTCGCGACTCGGTCTATCTCGAAGTGACAACCTTCCAGATCGACTCCACGTCGCAGTCGATCTACGACATTAAAGGTCAGAAGAGCCTGCCGTTCAAGATGCGCGAAATCAGCGGTTATCTGCAATGGGGTATCGTCATTATCCTGCTGATGCTGGCGGCGGCCTATGCGCTCAAACGCTATCTGGCCGCTCACGGCAAAGGGTTCGGCGACCTATTTAAACCTGCTCCGCCACTTCCGCCACACGTGGCGGCCATTCAGGCGTTGGAGGCTCTGCACAACCAAAAATTATGGCAGAACGGCAAGTACAAACCGTACTATTCGGGCATTACCGAGATCCTGCGCACCTACATCGTTGGACGTTGGGGAATCGGTGCAATGGAGATGACCTCCGACGAGATCATTGTGGCGATGCGGACAGCCGAGCTTCCCGACAAAGCATCCATGGATCTTGTGACCATTCTGCGCGATGCCGACCTGGTCAAATTCGCCAAAGCCGAGCCAGATGCCGAACAGAACGAGGCCGATTACCTCAAAGCCTACTACTTCATCGAGGAGACGAAGGTGGTCGAAGAGGTTGCAGAAGACGAGGACGAAGAGCCAAAGAAAAACTAAAACCGAAATCAGAAAATGCGTAAGTTGTTATATATCTTGCTTTTATTTACGATTGCCGATGTAACCGCACAGCAACTACCCGAAAGGTCATTGGTGCGCAGGGGCAACCGTCAGTATAACAAAGGCAACTACGAACAGGCAATCAGCCGTTACGAGCAGGCCTTGCAGAGTGCTGCCGGACAGTTCGAAGCCACCTACAATCTGGGCAATGCCCTCTACAAGGCCGAGCGTTTCGACCGAGCCGAGCAGACCATGCAACAGGCCGCCGCCGACTCGCTACAAAGCGACAACGACCGCGCCGAAGCGTTCTACAACCTCGGCAATGCCCAATTCAAGCAGAAAAAGTATAAGGAGGCTCTCGAAAGTTACAAACAATCGCTGCGCCGGAACCCCTCGGACATGGAGGCTAAATACAACTATGCCTATACCAAACGACTGCTCGACGAGGAGAAGAAAGGTGGCGGCGGAAACGATCAGAAAAAGGATCAGAACAAAGATCAACAGGATCAAAACAAAGATCAACAAGATCAAAATAAGGATCAGCAGCAAAACCAGCAACCCGACAAAAGCGATAAAAACGACAAGTCGGAAGGAGAGCCGCAACCGTCCGAGAGTAAAATTTCTCCGCAAGAACAGCAACAGATGCTTGATGCCATTCAAGCCCAAGAGGACAAAACCCAAGACAAGCTCAAAGAGAAAAAAGGGGTTGTCGTTCGGGGAAAGAAAAATTGGTAATCTTTAATTTATCATTGAACATGCATTTCGCATCACCCTATTATTTATGGCTGCTACTGCTGCTTGTACCGATCGTTGGGTATTATGTCTGGCGAACGTTACAGGGCGGTGCATCCATTCAGATCTCATCGGTCGCAGGGGTCTTGCGAGCACCCAAAACGGCTCGTTATTACCTGCGTCATCTCCCATTTGTGCTGCGCGCGGCGGCCTTCGCGCTGCTGATCGTTGCATTGGCACGGCCGCAAGGGGTCGAACAGAATTCACACTCGCGATCCGAGGGTATCGACATCGTATTGGCGATTGACGTATCGACCTCCATGCTGGCTCGCGACTTCAAACCCGACCGCATCTCGGCCGCCAAGGAGGTTGCCGGATCATTCATCGCCGACCGCTACGGCGACCGCATCGGATTGGTTGCATTCGCCGGCGAAGCCTTTACGCAAAGCCCACTTTCGACCGATCAAAGTACGCTGCAAACCCTGCTCGCCCGAATTCGCAGCGGGTTGATCGAAGACGGCACGGCGATTGGCAACGGATTGGCTACGGCCATCAACCGACTCCGAGAGAGCGATGCCAAATCGAAGGTAATCATTCTATTGACCGATGGCGTGAACAACCGCGGCGAGATTGCTCCGCAAACTGCGGCCGAGATCGCCAAGGCACAGGGAATTCGCGTCTACACCATCGGTGTAGGTACGGAGGGAATGGCTCCCTATCCGGCTTTGGATATGTTCGGCGACATCACCTTCGTCAACCAGAAGGTCGAAATTGATGAAAAAACCCTCCGTGCAATCGCCTCAATGACCGGCGGTGAATATTTTCGCGCCACCGACAAGGCCAAACTCAAAGCCATCTACGATCAGATCAATAAATTGGAAAAGAGCAAAATAGAGGTTTCGGAACACATCACCTACCACGAACTGTATCTTTTATGGGTGGTCGCAGCCATTGCGCTACTGATCGGTGAGTTCCTCTGCTCAAAACTGCTGTTGAAACGCATTCCGTAAAAAAATCCATCATGTTCAGATTCGCAAATCCACAATATCTCTGGCTACTGCTGGCACTACCGACACTTGTCCTGCTCTTCTGGCTGGCCATGCGTAACAAACGCAAACGGCTGACCCGATTTGGCAATCCGCAGGTGCTCTCGGAGTTGATGCCCGAAGTATCGAACGGCCGAGTGCTCCTCAAATTTATCCTCTTCGAATGCGCTCTTGCCTGTGTCATACTGGCCGCCGCACGCCCGCAATTCGGCTCTAAACTCCGCGAGGAGAAGGCACAAGGCATTGAGATGATGCTCGTGGTCGATGTGTCGAATTCGATGCTGGCCGAAGATTTCGAACCGAGCCGCCTCGAACGAACCAAATATGCAATCGGGAAACTCTTCGACGGGCTGCAACAGGATCGGGTCGGCGTGGTCGTCTTCGCCGGCGAACCGAAAGTGCAGCTCCCGATTACCACCGATTACCGCATGGCCAAAGCCTTCACCAACCGCATCGACCCCTCGTTGGTGTCGGTACAGGGTACTGCCATCGGCAAGGCGTTGGAGCAGGCGTTGCTTTCGTTTTCGGGAGAGACCTCGGAGTCGCACAGCCGTGTTATCGTGCTGATTACCGATGGTGAGAACCACGATGATGATGCAATTGCCGTGGCAGAACGAGCCAAAGAGTTGGGAATTAAGATTTTCACGATCGGTATCGGAACACCCGAAGGGGCTCCTATTCGAATTGATGGCGAGTTGATCAAAGACGAAAACGGCGAGATGGTCGTCTCAAAACTCAACGAGGAGATGCTCGGCAAGATTGCCGAAATAACGGGTGGAGCCTATGTCCGCTCATCAAAACAGTCGATCGGTCTTGATGAAATTGTTCGGGAGATCAATACCATGGAGGAGTCCGAACTCTCAACCATTCGCTTCGAGGAGTTCAACGAACAGTATCAATATCTATTGATTATCGCACTGGCTCTACTCTTGGTCGAATTCATATTGCTGGATCGCCGCAACCCGATGTTGGCACATCTCAATATCTTTCGCGAAAAATAGCCCCATAGAGCAACAGCGGAGCTCCCGCTAAAAGAACAGCCCCATGCAAAACCGCCCGACTCGACAAGAATCGGGCGGTTTTGCGTGGAAAATACCGCTCAACAAAACAGGAACTCCGGCCTCTCCGGAGCGTCAAAACTCGACCGTCAACCCCAATGTCGGAATAAGCGTTCCGCTCTGTTGCCGCAAACTCTTCATCACATAACGTTGCTCGGCAAGGGGAGCCGATGGGTTCTCGACAACACCTGTCGATACGGGAACATCAGCCTGCCGGAGTTTCGACATCGTGACATTTTGCAGATCGACATAGATGCCCAACATCCAATGGCGAAAATAGAAACTTTTATCGACTCGCAGGTCGAGTTGCGCAAAGGCTTTAAGTCGCTCTTCGTTGTAGCGCGTGAAGTCGTAATAGGGACGTCCCTGTGCATTCCAAGCCTCGACCATCGCCGATTTTTCGAGGTCATATGGGGTATATGGCGAACCGCCGATACAGCTCAATCGCGCACCCAATGACCAGTTGCGCCGCAGATCATAGGTACCGCTCAGATTGGCGATAAAACGGTTGTCCCACGCCGCCACCAGATAGGGCGATGCGGCATCATTGCGGTACTGACTACGGTAGAGAGTCACCGACCCCACCAACGTCACTCGTCCGGGGATCTGCCATCGCGCGGTGGTTTCGATCCCATAGGCTCGCCCCTCGGCCGAAGAGATCAGCCGCTCGTCCCCCACCGATCCATAATCCGTACCTTTGCACGCCAATGGAATACGATCGGTGATGCTGAGTGGAATGCGTCCATAATCTTTATAAAATCCCTCCACCGAGAGAATCAACCGGTCGCGCAGCCGGTAATCGACTCCCGTGCTTACCGATGCCACACGCTGATAGTCGAGCACTCGATTGACCAGCACCCCCTGCTCGCGATAGCCCAACGCCGTGAAGGGTGGCAATTGGTGGTAGAGCCCAACAGCGGCACTGATCGACCAACTCGCATTGAGAGCATAGGAGAGGCTTGCACGTGGTGAAAGTTGTCGCCAGAAACGCTGCATGGGAGCCGAATAGTCGCAGCCATCGGCCCGCAAACCGACCGAGGCGGTGAGTCGTTTGTCGATCGAGGCGTAGTCAGCACCCAGATAAAGTCCCCAACCGAAGATGCCGAGGTCAGTACGATAGTTGTCGGGGGCTGTTTGGTAGAGCAGGCGATAGGTTCGGTTCGTATAGCTCGAATAGCTCAACTCCACGCCGCTGCGCATCGACCATCGCCCCAGATAGGTGCGGTTTTCGGCTCGCAACAAGCTCTTCTGCTCGACCCCACGCAACCGCAACATGAGGTTCTGCTCGGTCGAAGTATCGTTATTTCGATATTTTACCTCCCGATTATTGAGGTAGTTGTGACTCACGGCAAGGGTCTGTACGTGGTGTCCGGCAAAATGGCGGTAGACTGCGCCTACGGTAAAAGTCTCCTGCCGGATGCGAGGCAGGTAGCTCAACAGGTATTCGGCCGCCTCGTCCTTCGGTTCGCTGTTGAATCGCATGTTGTCGATGCCGAACAGGCCTAAAAAGGTCAGTTCATCGCGTGCACTCAACCGCGTGCGGATCTTCAACTGTCCGTCGATGTAGTTGGGCAAAAACGGCATCCCAAGCATTTTGAAGAGGATTTGCAGATAGGATTGACGAATCGAAAAGAGGTACGTTGTATAGGGAGTCAGGTGCCCACTGCCGCTCAACGACACCTCCGATGCCCCCAAGGTGGCTTTGAACGACTGCTTGTCGGGATCTCCGTCCCGCAGCCGAATATCAAGCACCGAGCTCATAGCACCGGCTCGGTCAGTCGGGAATGCACCGGTATAAAAGTTGATCTCGCGCACCAGATCGGCATTGATAATACTTACAGGGCCACCCGTAGCACCCTGTGTGGCAAAGTGGTTGATATTGGGAATTTCGATGCCGTCCATGTAGAATTTATTCTCCGAAGGGCCGCCACCACGCACCAACAGATCATTGCGATAGCCCACGGGCGAGAACCCCACACCCGGATAAGAGCGCACGATGCGCGACACATCGCGATTCGCACCCGGACTCTTCTCGATCTCCTTCATCCCGATCACTCGCATACTTACCGGGCTCTCGACCGTGCTGCGAAAGGGTGAAGGGCGCACCGTCACGGCCTCCAACGTTCCGGCCTGCTCTTCGAGTTCGATCTCCATAAACGGCGTGCGCGCCGAGACCATCACTTCGGGCGAGAGTCCGGTTTTATACCCCACACACGAAACACTGAGACGACAAATCCCCGGAGGCACGTTGTTGAGCACGAATCCCCCGACCGAATCGGTCGCTTCACCATACTGCTCACGACCTGCTACTACAACCGCAGCATAGGCAACACCCTGTCGCGTCATGCGGTCGATCACACGACCTCGCAACGTGTAGCCGGGCACAGCGGCCCGACACCAACAACTCGCGGTCAACATCAAGACCGAGAACAAAAGGCGAAGAATCATCTTTCGGCAATTGATTACAGACAAAGATACGAAAAACAGGACTCTTTGCATGCGATTCTCTAAAAATTCTTACCTTTGTCGCGCAGGTCCGCTCTGCCGCTGCCGACTTCGGTCGGGGGAGGAAAGTCCGGGCAACAAAGAGCGCTACGCAAGTTAACGGCTTGACATTCGTGAGGGTGTGGTCACGTAACAGAAAATAACCGCTAGCCGCGCACACTTTTCGGAGGGTGGCGGTCGGTAAGGGTGAAAAGGCGGGGTAAGAGCCCACCGCGGAGGCAGCAATGTCGTCCGGTCAGTACGTCCCGTAGGTTGCAAGACCGTGTATACCGGCAATTAAGGGTTGCTCGCCCGATGCCGGGGGGTAGGTTGCTGGAAGCGATGGGTGACCATCGTTGTAGATAAATGGCAGAGACCCGACGCAAGTCGGGGACAGAACCCGGCTTATAGGATCTGCACGTATGCGGGCCAGCGTCATCAGACGTTGGCCCGCTCTGTTTTTCGGGAATAGTTTTGCAAGAGAGGCCGATCGACACTCCCCGATTCGAAATCTTACGACTCTTATTGGGCGAAGCCCTGCAACTTGGCGATCTCATCGGGCCACCGCGTCTCATCGGGTGTTTCGAGAATCAAAGGAATCCCATCGAACCGTTTATCCTGTGCAATATAGCGGAAACAAGCCTCCCCGATCATCCCATCACCCAGTGGCGTATGGCGATCGACATGACTGCCCAAAACCTTCATCGCATCATTCAGGTGCATGCCTCGCAGATATTCGAACCCAACCGTCCGCTCAAATTCGGCAAAGGTTGCATCACAAGCCTCCGGTGTGCGCAGGTCGTATCCGGCCGCAAAGGCGTGACAGGTGTCGATGCAGACCCCTACTCGCGATTTATCTTCCACACGATCAATCATATAACGCAGATGCTCGAATCGAAAACCAAGGTTTGATCCTTGTCCGGCCGTATTTTCGATCACGGCCGTTACACCGTGTGTCTTGTCCAAGGCAAGATTGATCGACTCAGCGATGCGAGCCAGACAGGCCTCGATGCCGATCTGTTGCAAATGACTCCCCGGATGGAAGTTGAGTCGATCCAACCCCAATTGCTCGCAACGACTCATCTCGTCCTTAAATGCCGCACGCGATTTGGCCAGCGGCTCGGCATCGGGATGTCCGAGGTTGATGAGGTAGGAGTCGTGAGGCAGAATCTGCGCCGGCGTATAACCCAACGTATCGCAATTGCGGCGAAAGGCTTCAATCTGTGCCGGCGTCAGCGCAGCTGCAAACCACTGGCGTTGATTCTTGGTAAAGAGCGCGAAAGCCGTCGCACCGATTTTATGGGCATTGAGCGGAGCATTCTCGACACCTCCTGCCGCACTTACATGGGCACCAATATATTTCATAATCTAATCCGTTTTACGTATCTTTCGGACAAAGTTAAAGATTTTGTAAATAATTTCATAAATTTGTCTCGTGAATATTCAGTAATTTGCCATGAAATATCTCTATCACGCGCTATTATTAGCCACGATGTTGTGCATCGTCGCTCCGGCAACAGCTCAGATCTCGATTGACGATGTCAGCGAGGAGGAGAAGAGTGTGCAGTTCCGCGACCAACTCAAATCAACCTCGGTCGAGGTCGATTATTTCAGTTTGGCACGCTACAAAGCCGAACGTGCCGCTATCCGCAAAGAACGCAACTACCTCGAATTCGGAGGTGCTCTGCAAGGTGCATTAACCTCCTACAACGATCCGTGGATCAGCGTGTCGGGCGGTGATAACTCGATTGCAATGGTGGCTACGTTCAACCTGCGCCACCTCTTTACGAAGCATCTGTTCATGGTCGAAACCAAGTTCAATGCCAAATTCGGATATAACCGCATGAAGGTCGAAACCACCAATGCCGATGGGCAAAAGGAGAGCAACGGCGTATGGTTCAAGAATCAGGATGAGTTTGCTGTGTCGATCGCTCCGGCCTTCAAAATGTCAAAAAACTGGTCGTATGGTGCAACCTTCCAATTCCGCAGCCAATTTGTCAACGGCTACAAATCGCGCACGGAGCAGAAACGCGAACACCTCAAAAGCACATTCATGACCCCGGGCTATCTCGATTTATCGCTCGGCATTACCTACAAAAGTCCCAATGCCAAATTCCCGATCAACATCAACCTCTCTCCGGTGGCATTGAGCGGAACCTTCGCTGAGAGCGACTGGATTCGCCGGCAGCAGTTGAATGCCGATGGCACACAGATCAAACCCGGCTACAATTACGGTATCGAAGACCCCGACAAAACCTCGAAATACGAGGGCGGTTCATCCATTCAGATCGACTTCGACCGTAAATTCGGCAAAACCGAATACCTGCGCTACCGCACCACGATCTTCTCCTTCTTCGGTTGGATCACCGACCTCGACCAACGCAACAAGATCAGCAACTACTCGGAATATCTGGCGGCTTGGGATAAGTGGAATACCGGCGACAAAAACATCAAGGATAAGCCGCGTCTACCGATCCACCCGATCGTCCGTTGGGAGAATACGCTCGACATTCGCGCCGGCCGTTTCCTCACCACCTCAATCAGCTTCCAACTCTACTACAACCGTGCACAGAATGTCGATGTACAGACTCGCACGCTCCTGAGTGTCGGATTGAGCTACACCTTTAAAAATAAGCCCAAAGCGCAGCAATAATTACGGGCAGATCTACGTTTGAATCGCTCGTAGCAATCATTACATCATGTATAAAAATTCGAAACATACAATCCTTTTTCCGCTGCTGCTTGCTGGCGGTGTTGTGTTGGGACTGCTCTTGGGGCAGTACTTGGGTCGAAATACCACCACCTCACAGATCAAAGGCATGCTCAAACAGATGGCCATCCCCACCAACAAGTTGAGTTATACGCTCTCGCTGATCGAAAACCAATATGTCGATTCGGTGTCGATGGATTCGCTCGCCGAACATGTCATTCCGGTACTAATAAAGGAGTTAGATCCTCATTCAGTCTATATTCCGGCCGCCGAGATGCAACAGGTCAACGAACCGCTCGAAGGTGAATTTGACGGCATCGGAGTGGTGTTCAACATGGCCACCGATACGGTGATCGTGCTCAACGTCATTCCGCAAGGCCCCAGCGATAAAGCCGGCATCAAGGCCGGTGACCGAATTATGGAGATCAACGATTCGTTGGTTGCAGGACGCAAAATTCCGCAGAACGACATCGTAAAACGGCTGCGCGGCAAGCGCGGAACGACTGTACAACTCGGCTTGAAACGACAAGGGATCTCCGATCGTGTCAAGGTCGATGTGGTGCGAGGCGTGATCCCAATCAAGAGTATCGAGTCAGCCTTCCGCATCACCGACGAAGTGGGCTATATCAAGCTCGGACAGTTTGCCCGCACGACATTCGATGAGTTTAAGGCGGCGTTAAAGCTGTTGCGACAGGAGGGGATTCGCAAATTGATCTTCGACCTGCGTGGTAATTCGGGCGGCTACCTCGATCAAGCCATTCTGGTAGCCAATGAGTTTTTGCACAAAGGGCAACTGATCGTCTACACCGAAGATCGCAACCACGAACAAGCTCGCGAATATGCCGACGGAAAAGGTTCGGCACAAGATCTTGAAGTGGCCGTACTGATTGACGAGGGGAGTGCCTCATCGAGCGAAATCCTCGCCGGTGCGTTGCAGGACAACGACCGTGGTACGATAATTGGACGACGTTCGTTCGGCAAGGGACTTGTCCAGCGACAGATTCCTTACAGCGATGGATCGGCTCTGCGCCTGACAACGGCACGTTACTACACACCAACCGGACGCTCGATCCAAAAACCCTATAAAATAGGGGACGATGAGAGTTACGAAGAGGATTTGATGAACCGCTACCGCAACAACGAATTTTTCTCGGCCGACAGCATCCATTTTGCCGATTCGCTGCGACGGGTAACCCCCGGCGGAAAGGTGGTCTACGGAGGAGGAGGGATCATGCCCGACATCTTCATTCCGGCCGATACGACCGATGTGACACGCTATTTTGTCGAGGTCGCAGGACGAAACATCCTCTACCGTTACACGATCGAATACGCCGACCGCAATCGCGCAAAACTCAACAACGTGAAGAGTATTGCCGAATTGCAGAGATTACTCGACAGTGACAAAACGCTCGTTGAAGATTTTATCCGCTATGCGGCTCATCAGGGCGTAGCCCCGCGCCGCGCCGACATCGCTCGCTCACGCCGACTGATCGAAGCTCAATTACGAGCCTACATCGGACGGAACACCTCGCTGGAAGATAACGGTTTTTACGCAAACATCTATCCCGTTGACAACGTTGTAGTACGCGCCATCGGGGTGTTAAAAGGAGAAAAAGAGCATGAAACGGGCTTTGGTAGCAATCATCATTCTGGGAGTCGTAGCACTGGCAATAGCCGGAGCCATTAAACGCAAGAGTTTTCAACAGGGGCTCAAACGGGACGCTCTATTAAACGACGTCCCCACAGCCACCGAATTCCCGATGGAGGCTCCGATCACCATCGAATCAACCGATACGATCACCTACCCGGCCGTAGAACCGGTCGAAACGGTCTTCGTACATCCGGCACGGTAACGCCGATCCAACAATCGATAAAATAGCATGGATTCCAGAGATCCAGCCTGATATGCACAAAAAAAGGTCTTCCGAAGAAGACCTTTCGAGCGGAAAACGAGACTCGAACTCGCGACCCCAACCTTGGCAAGGTTGTGCTCT
>CAYOKU010000046.1:0-19431 GCA_964404645.1 uncultured Alistipes sp. | reverse complement strand
CGTAGCTCTTTTTCAATACGGGAACTTCACCCATGCAAGGACCGCACCACGAAGCCCAGAAGTCGAGCAGCGTATATTTGTTGGCCGGATTTTCGACAACCGATTTCAGTGAAACATTTTCGCCGGCGGCATTGGGCTGCTCTACATTGATATAGGTTTGGCCGATGTCGGTCTTCATCTTTTGCATCGCGCTCTCTTTCACCTTTGTGAGCTCTTCGGTCTGCTGCATTTCGGGCGAGAATTTAGCCACCATGTCGAGAATTTCCTGTCCCGAAAGTTCGTAGGCCAACTCCGGCATCAGTACAACACCGAAATAGTTGGTGAGGTTGGCATCAATAGTCGCACGGGTCAATTTGTTGTACTCCTCCTCAATAGCACTACGACGCTCGTCGGTAGTCTCGTCAGCGCGATACTCCTTCATCAGTTTCTGACTCTCGGCTCCGTATGCTGCATTGGCATCATTCGACGGCGTTCCTGTGGCGATCTTATGGGTGGTATCCTGTGGGTCAGCCGCAATGGCGATGTTGCCCGGTTCGAGGATCAGACGGGTGATTGATGTGGCGGCATTGGGGTCGTTGGCATCAATCAGATAGACCAACGAGGGTTTCTCGGCAACTCCTTCGAGGAGGTACGCCCCCTCTTTTACGGCAGCAGAGTCAACCATATTGCGATTGTTGTCCATCAGATAGACCATCGTTGCGTCGCCATCGATTGTACCTTCTACCTTGTAGGCTTGTTTGTTTGCGCAACTGCACAATGCGACAGCCGCTGCAAGAATCAGAATCTTTTTCATGGAATTTATTGGTTTAGGAGTTCTTTAAGCTGTTTTTCGAGTTCGCGCACCTGTCGTACCAGATCGGGCAGATTCTTGAATACGGCGGATGAGCGGTGGTATTGCATTCCCGGCAGGGCAGGGTAGCCCAGACGCACTTCATCATCGGGGACATGCTTGTCGATGCCGCTCTTCGAGCCGATCTTCACACGATCGCCCACCGTCACATGGTCAGCGATACCTACCTGTCCGGCAAGGAAACAGTTGCGTCCGACCTTCGATGTGCCGGCAATGCCGGTTTGCGCCGAAGATACGGTGTTTTCGCCGATCTGCACATTGTGGCCGATCTGTATTAGATTGTCGAGCTTCACGCCGCGCCGGATCACCGTAGAGTCGGTCTTGGCGCGGTCGATGCAGGTGTTGGCTCCGATCTCCACATCGTCTTCGATGACGACATTACCCAACTGTGGGATTTTGTCGAATCCACCCTCCGCATTGGGCATGAATCCGAATCCGTCTGCTCCGATGACCGCACCGGCGTGGAGAATGCAATTTGCTCCGACAACACACCCTTCGTAGATCTTCACTCCCGGGTAGAGAGTGGTGTTTGCACCGATCTTGACACCGCGGCCCAAGTAGACCTGCGGGTAGATCTGACACCCTTTGCCGATGCTCACCCCCGATTCGATGACCGTAAAGTCGCCGACAAATGAATCTTCGCCGATCTGTGCCTCGCGGTCGATCGAGGCACGTTCGCTAATCCCCTTACGGCGTGGTTTTGCGGCGTTGTACATTTCGAGCAATTTTACCACGCACGCCCCTACGTTCTCGACCTTTATGAGTGTAGCCGAAGTCGGCTCGGATGGTGAGAATGTTTTGTCCACCAACACAATAGATGATCCAGTTGTGTAGAGGAACGGCTCATATTTTGGATTCGTAAGATAGGCCAGCGATCCGGCTTTTCCTTCTTCGATTGACGATACGGTGTGTACCGCAGCGTTTTTATTGCCGAGGATTTCGCCCTCCAAAAAACCGGCGATCATTTCGGCTGTAAATTCCATCATACCTTATAAATAATTGTTAATATTAATGCCTTCGGGAAGAAACTCCTCAACCGAGCGTCCAAACGACAACACCTCGCGCACGGTCGAAGATGCAATATCTGCCACCGCCGCCGGTGTAAAGAGCATGACGGTGGTGATGTCGGGGTAGATGCGGCGGTTAGTTGCCTCCATCGTGCGTTCGTATTCGAAGTCGGTGGTGTTGCGTACACCGCGAATGATAGCACACGCACCGGTTGACTGGGCGAATTCGCCAGTTAGGCCGCTGTATATGCGTGCTTCGACGCGCTGCTCGTGGGCGTAGAAGTCATCAATGAGTTGTTTCCGTTTCTCGATTGAGAGCAACCCCTGTTTGGTTGTATTGCAGCCGATACCGATAATAATACGGTCGAACAGATGCAATGACTTGCAAACCAGTGCCGCATGACCGCGCGTAAAAGGGTCGAACGACCCCGGAAAAATGGCAATTCGTTCCATATTGGACAAAGGTACGATTAAAAATGAAATATCACTACTGTCGTGCGGAAATTTTTTGCATAAGGTTAATGATCTGTTAACTAATTATTTAATTGCTTTATTTCGGTATCTTATACGATAGCTTGCTTTTGAGAATTGACTGAGTATTGCCGAGTGCGGACTTGTGACAATCCGGTGATTTCCGACTCTCGCAAGTGAGTTTAAGAAAATAATCCCTATCTTTGACCACCAACCGCACCGTTTAAACTGATCATGGACGATACACTTCTTATAAATAAAATCAAGCAAGGGGATCGAAGTGCCTTTAATGAACTTTATGGGAATTATTGGGCCTTACTGGTTAATTATGCTGGTCTTTTTGTGGATGATTCGGCCACGGAAGATATTGTGCAAGAATTGTTTGTGAAAATCTGGATGGGACGTGACAACCTGCGCGAATCGGGTTCGCTACGCAGTTATCTACTGCGTTCGGTCTATAACGCCTCTATGAATCGGTTGCGGCACGAAAAACATCGGCTTGATTTCCGAACATGGGCCTCACAGCAGGTCGAGGAGGGATGCTATGCTTATTATGACCCCGATAAGAGCGATGTTATTACACGTTTGTATGCCACCGAAGTGCGTCAACAGATCGAAGAGGCGATCAACTCTCTGCCGCCCAAATGTCGCGAGGTTTTTCGAATGAGCCACATTGATGGAATGTCGAACCGAGAAATCGGAGAAAATCTCGGTCTTTCGTTGTCCACTGTCGAAAATCATATTAATCATGCACTTAAATGCTTACGGGCGATACTCGGCCCTCGAAAGATGTTAATTCTGCTTACATTCTACATGATGAGTCGATAATTTCCGATTTTGTTATGGGTGTTTTTTCGTCCGTAGGTGTTATTAAACCAAAAGACGAAAAGAGATGGCTGAAATTACACCATTCGAGACCTTCGATGAGGCAATCATTGCCCGCTATCTGACCGGAGCCGCTACTGCGGAAGAGATCGAGGCTCTTCGCGCATGGCTTGCCGTCGAAGAACGGAACCGCAAAACTTTTGCGGAGATTCGTGCATTGTGGCAACGTAGCCGCATGGAATCTTCGGCGGATAACTCTCGTTTTGTGCGGTCGCTTAATGCATTGACCCGTCGTGTGGAGCAAGCTGAACGTGAATCGCATCGACGCATCCGGCTCTCATGGGGAGCGAATATGCGACGACGTGTTGCGGTAGCCGCTTCGGTGGCAGTGGTGCTTATCAGTGCCATTGTTTATAAAATGACGCTCCCCGAACAATTTTCCGCCTACAATGCCGGAAAGACGGCTATGCACCTAACGTTGCCGGACGGATCGAGTGTCTGGCTTGGTGAGCGTACACGACTGACTTATGACGACCGGTTTGCAGCATCGATTCGTCGCGTGAAGCTTGATGGTGAGGCCTACTTCGATGTTGTTCACGATGCCGAACATCCTTTTGTCGTCAACACCTCTTCGATCAATATTCGAGTCTTGGGCACAGTCTTCAATGTGAAGGCATATCGCGGTCAAGTCGTCTCGGAGGCGACTTTGGCCGAAGGCTCCATCGCCTTGCAGGATGATCGTGAACGGAACATCGTTCTCTTGCATCCCGGCCAGCAAGCAATCTATAATTCAAAGGAAGATGCCTTGAATATCAACGATGTTCATGTAGGTAATATGCTGTTGATTCGTTATGGCGTTGAGGAGTTGACCGATGTGCCGTTGCCGGAGATTATCGATGCGATTCAGAGTCACTTCGGAGTGCGGTTGATTCCGTTGGAAATTATTCCCAATAATCATTACAATTTCAGTCTGCAAAAAAATGCACCGGTTGAGGATGTGGTTGAACTGCTGCAATTTGTTTCGGGATGCCACTTCAAGATCATTCATACTGTACAACCATAAGAACCATTCAAAATTTACAAACCTAATACTCAATTCTAAATGCTTATGAAGAAATTTTTCATTTGTTTTCTGCATGCACTCTCCCCGTTACTGCTGTGTGCGGGGTTAACAGGAGCGCCTTCGGCACAGGCTGCTCAGGCTATGCAGCAGCACAACCTGAAATTGAAATTTCACGGTGCGATGTTGAAAGAGGTGACAGCCTCTTTCACGGAACAGACCGGAGTCGCATTCTCCTACGAAAAATCGCTCGGAGAGCAGATTATACCTGATGTGACGGTCGATATGGGCAAATCATCGGTAGAAGAGATGCTTGCGGCCGTCTTTGGCAAAACGGATATTGCCTATAAAATTAAGGGTAAAGTGGTTGCTTTGATGCTTCGGCGTACGCCGCAACCGCAGCCAGCATCGTCATCGGCTCCGCATAGCGGAATGGTTAAAGGTCGTGTCGTTGACGAACAACAGCAACCTCTGATCGGTGTCAGCGTGGTAGTCAAGGGAACGACGGTCGGCGCAACGACTGATTTTGATGGTCGTTATACCATTCAAGTCCCTCAAAATGGGGTGCTGCAATTCATCTACCTCGGTTTTTATCCCGAAGATGTTGCTGTGGCATCGCGTAGTGTGATTGATATGACCCTGCGTGAAAACCGACAGATGCTGGACGAGGTGGTTGTAATCGGATACGGAACATTGCGCAAACGGAATCTTGTCGGGGCGGTAGCTCAGGTCGATAGCAAAGTGATTGGAGATCGTTCGAACGGAAATTTGGCTCGCTCGCTGCAAGGAGAGGTTCCGGGTCTGAATATCTCCTTCTCGGATAGTAAGCCATCGCGATCTGCGTCGTTTAACGTTCGAGGTGATACGTCAATTGGTGCCGGTGGTTCGACATTGGTGCTCATTGATGGGGTCGAAGGTAGCCTCAATACGATCAATCCACAGGATGTTGAGAGTGTTTCTGTGCTTAAAGATGCCTCATCTACGGCGGTATATGGTGCACGAGGTGCGTTCGGTGTGGTCCTTGTAACGACTAAAAGCCCCAAGAAGGGAACGCCGGTTATTAACTACAACGGTTCGGTAACCATTAACCGTCGCACGGTCATTCCCGATGTGATTACCGATGGGTTGACGTGGCTCAATTGGTGGAGAGATTCGTATAACGGATATTACAACGGAACCAAGTCCCTGTTGAGTAATGTCGATAGCACGGTTCCCTACTCTGAGGCGATCTATCAGGAGTTGATTCGTCGTCGCAACGATCCCTCTCTTTCGAAAACAACTTCGCTTGAAGGAGACCCGATGTTCGGTTGGGCATACATGGAATCCACCGATTGGTTGAACTTGTTCTACAAAAAGTATAACATGTCCACCGAACACAACTTGTCGATCTCTGGCGGAAATGATAATGCTGATTATTATGTATCAGGCCGTTTCTACGATATGGACGGAATCTATAAAGTGGGAGACGAGTCGTACAAGAAATACGACATGCGGGCTAAGGGGTCGCTGAAAATTCGTCCCTGGTTCAAGATTACCAACAATACATCGGTTGCGATCATTTCGCAACACGAACCCAAACACTCTCGGGATAACTTCGCTGTGCAGAAGGCCATCAACCACGCAGCCATGCCGCTGTCGCCGGTGAAAAACCCCGATGGTTCATGGACTACGGCGGCAGCCATATCGGGCTATGCAGCATTCTCCGAGGGAACATCGTACCGCACCAACGACTATGTCTATCTGCGCAATAAACTCTCGGCAGACATCGATATCGTCAAAGGGGTGTTGAAAGCGCAGGCAGACTACTCCTACAACTACACCTCCCGCAAACGAATCGATGTGCAAAACCCGATTAAATATTCGAAGAAACCGGGAGTTTATCTGCTTGAATCGGAGTCCGCCGGTGCGAAACTATCGCAAGTGAACTACGATACGCGCTATCAGGCTGCCAATGCTTACCTCACCTTTACGCCTCGTCTCGGCGACAATCATGAATTGACGGTGCTGGCTGGTTGGAATATCGAAGATCAGGATTATAAGACGATCGGTGTATCGCGTTCGGGCTTTGTAACTATCACCAAACCTTCGTTCTCGCTGATGAACGGTATTGCCGAGAACCCCGAAGCAGGTGGCAATGCATGGTCATATGTCGGTGCGTTTTACCGGATCAATTACAATCTCAAAAGTCGTTATCTATTCGAGGTGAGCGGTCGTTACGATGGCTCTTCGAAATTCCCTGTACACTCCAAATGGGGTTTCTTTCCCTCGGCATCAGTTGCTTGGCGCATTTCTGATGAACCTTGGATGGATTGGGCGGATCGGGTGTTAGATAATGCCAAATTTCGTTTTTCAGCCGGATCCATGGGGAATGGTAATGTCGCTCCATACTCCTATACCTCAGAGATGAAGATAGAATCGGCTGATAACATTGTGTTGGGAGGAACGCTGCCCACCTATACTTCAGTCGGCGGGACAACACCGATGTCGTTGACATGGGAAAAATCAACTACCTATGACTTTGGTCTGGATTTCGACCTCTTCAACAACCGTCTCTCCTTTACGGGAGATCTCTACCGTCGTTACACGACCGATATGTACACGGTCAGCGTGGCATTGCCTGCTGTCTACGGAACCACACCGCCCAAAGGCAATAATGCCGAGATGCGTACTGATGGCTGGGAGGCTTCGTTGCAGTGGCGCGATACCTTTAAACTGTGGGGAAAACCGTTCAGTTATAGTGTTAAAGGTATGGTCTGGGATAACAAATCAGTAATTACTAAATATGTGAATGATACGGGTTCGCTCGGAACAGTCAAGAAATATATTCAAAACGGAGGTACACCGGGGTCCTACTATGTGGGGATGACCGTTGGAGAGATCTGGGGCTATACTGTGGCCGGTCTATTTCGTGATCAGGCCGATATCGATGCTTCGGCTATCCACAATTTTGTGCAGGCATCCGATAAGATTACTCGTCCGGGGCAGGTGAAGATTGCCGACCTTGACCACAATGGGTTCATTGATCCCGGTAAGTTTGCCGTCAATGACCATGGAGATCTTCGTGTGATAGGCAACCAAAAGCCGCGTTACCATTACGGATTCAACCTATCGGCCAATTGGAATGGCATTGGTTTGTCGGTCTTCTTGCAGGGAGTCGGCAAACAGGATTGGTATCCGGGTTCTGATGCAGGTCTGTTCTGGGGTAAATACGGCCGCCCGTTCTTTTCGGTGTTGCCCAGTATCCACAACTATACCCGCGATATGTATAGTCCGGAGCGTAACAATGCGGCAACTGCATATTGGCCCCGTATGACCACCTATCAATCCAATGGTGGATACAATTGGACTAAACTGCTTGAAATTCCCAACACGCGCTATCTGCAAGATGCTTCTTACCTGCGTGTGAAGACCATTCAGGTGGATTATACTTTCCCTAAAAAACTCTGTCAGGCGATCCGCATGCAGGGTGTCAAAATCTACGTGATCGGGGAGAATCTCTTTACCTTCACTCCGCTCCACAAGTATGCCCCCAATTTCGACCCAGAGGGACTTTCCTATGATACCGACTTCGGTTCTGCTGCCGATGGCTACACCTATCCAATCTTAAAGAGTGTAACAATTGGTCTTAACATCACATTCTAACAACGGAAGATATACTATGAGAAGATATATTGTAATTATAGCATGCTGTTTGGGTTTCTCCGCTTGTGAAAACTATCTGACACAGGAGAATCCGAACAAAATCGAGAGCGAATTCTACTTTGCCGATGAATCATCGCTCGAAATCTATACAAACGGCTTTATCCGCAGTTTTGCAACCTCCATCAAAAGTTTTATTGATGGAGATGCCAACGCTGATACCCATTCATGGGATGGTCAGGCAGCCTATTTTATGGATAACTATTCGGCCGATGATGCCAGCAATTGGGATACCGACAATTGGGCGCAGTTGCGTTCGATCAACTATTATCTCGACAATATGCGTAAAGCACACGCTTCGGCTGAGATACTTGATCATTACGAGGGAGTAGGCCGATTCTTTCGCGCTCTGTTCTACATCTATAAGGTGCAAACCTTTGGGGCGGTTCCTTGGTATGAAACTTCGATTGATGCGACCGACAAGGAGGCCCTCTTCAAAGATCGTGATAACCGTGAGTTTGTGACTTCAAAGATCCTCGAAGATCTCAACTACGCATGCGAACACTGTTTGACATCGAGCAAATATATGTTACGTGCCTCCTATATTCATCGTTATGTGGCGCTGACGCTTAAAGCTCGCTTTTGCCTTTATGAGGGAACGATGCGCAAATACCACAAGGTCGATCCCTCTACAGGGAAGACTTGGATCAAAGACGAGAGCCGCTTCTACTTGACAGAGTGCGCCAAGGCGTGTGAAGAGATCATGAAATCGGGCCAATATACGATTGCCGACAACGCAGCCAAACGACAGACTCAATACCGCGATATGTTCATCAATGCCGATGGTTGCACAGCCTATGCTAATGAGTTTATTTGGGCGCGCGACTACGATATTGATTTGAAGGTGACCTATGCCATTAACGACTATCTGACCAATCCCCAACATGCCAACTATGCTTTTACGCGCCAATTTATCAACACCTATCTTCTGCTTGATGGCACGCCATTTACTGCTAAGTTGAACTATAACGGGTTGGATTTGGCCGCTGAGTGCGCTGGCCGCGACTATCGTCTTTCGCAGACGATGCGCACGCCGGGGTTCACTCGCGATGCTGGTGCGACTCTTTGGGCTCCCGATGTAAAGTTCTCGAAGACAGGTTATCAGCCCATCAAGTGGCTTACCGATGATTCATCGAAGGATACGAATGTGGCGGCGATTGCCTCTGATGTGCCGTTGATGCGTTATGCCGAGGTGCTGCTATCGTATGCCGAGGCAAAAGCAGAGTTGGGCGAGATGTCAGAGGAGGTGTGGAACAAGACGATTAAACCGTTGCGTGAGCGAGCTGGTGTGAAGAGCATCTATCCGACGATGGCCGACCCCTATTTGGTCGAATATTTCCAGAATCAGGTGACCGATCCCTTTATCCTCGAAGTGCGTCGAGAACGCGGCGTAGAGCTGACAATGGAAAACAGCCGTTATCAAGATATTCTCCGTTGGCACCAAGGAGAGTTGTTTGCCCGTCCGTGGATGGGAGTTTGGATATCGGCCGTTGATACTCCGATTGATCTCAATGGCGATGGTACGCCCGAAACGATCGTGACAGCCAACTCCAAATTACAGTCAAAACTTAACATCCTGATGATAGACGGAGCCTCCGAGGCTGGCCATAAACTTTCGAATGGAAGTTTCGGTAATATTCTTCCGGCAACAGCTCTGGAACGTAAGTGGCAGGATTTTAAATATGTTCGCCCGATTCCTACCTCGGCTCGTCAGGAAAATCCGAACCTATCTCAGAATCCGAAATGGTAACAACGCAAAAAAACATTAAAACAATGAAAATATTGCATAAAACAGCTTTGATTTGCACCTTGGCTCTCCTTTTTTCGGTTGGTTGCAAAGAGGATAAGGGGCATTTCGCGCGGGAAAACGACAAAATATCTTGCGATTGTACCGAGCAGAGTATCGAACAGAATCTTCTTTGCGATGGCAAGTGGGTTGCCGATTGCAGCGGGGCGGATTGGATAACGATCACACCTGAACAGGGTTTTGGGAGTGATGCGAATTATACATTTTTCCAACTCAATATTGCCTACAACTCTGGAGCCGAGCGCACGGGTGTGGTTCATCTTATTCATGAGGGAAAGGCCTATCCGATCTCTGTTACACAGGGTAAGTGTGATTTTGCTTATGGGACACCTCGAATTGAGGGCAATCTGTTTCAAAATGTTGAAAATACCGCTACAATCGCACTCCCTTATGTGTGTGCGTCGGGCAAGGAGTCTGTTGAGATCTCTTGCGCGATTTCGGGCAAGGCCGCAGAAGGGCTCTCCGTGCCGAGTAATCTCCATGCCGATTTTGTTAAGGGGGCGGGTGAGTTGGTGATTCCGATCAAAGGGGCTGCGTTGCATGCCGGTGCCGTTGTTTTCGAACTGTTTGCTGGGGGTGTTTCGGTCGGGACGTGTCGTGCGAATGTGATTAGCGATCCCGATGCGCTGCCCGAAGGTCTGCCAATTGGGTGGAATTTCTATGCGATAAAGATGGCAGCGGCCGATCTTTTCGGTTCAAAGTATGATTCTGGTTGGACATCGAAGGGTAGTGCTACGATTGCAGGTCAGCATGCGGTGCTTCCGTCAAGTGGCAATGAAAATGGCTATCTGACGGCCAGCGCGATCTTCACAGCAGCCGACTACTCGTTCAATCCCGGTATTCAGATTCGAGGTTTGAAACTCAACGACTACCTGCTTTTTACGATTCCGGTCAAGAATATCGGACCCGATACCAAATTGTCGGTCGAAGCTTCGATGGGTGCTGCCGGATCTGGTCCCGGGTACTATGCGCTTGAATATTCGGCCGATAATAAGAATTGGATTTTAGCCGACGGGAGCTCTTCGATGACGGTCTTCGGTGCTACTGCACAGGTCCACTACTATGTTCCTACGGAGAACACCTCTTCCGATCGAAAAACTTATAACAAAGAGACGGATAAGGGATATAAAAAATATACCTTTACGTTGACCGGTATTGATCAGATCTACGAAGGTAACCTCTACCTGCGTTTACGGATCTGTTTGGATCGCCGTGCCAACGGAAGTGAAACGACTAACACAATTGCCGTGGCTTGGGCCGACTTAAAAGGGTTTGAAGTTGCGATGGTTGAGGAGTAAATTATAACAAATACCTCCGACTCAGTTGTAGCTGTTGCCGGAGGTGTTTTAACAGTAAATGCTATGAAAATCACAAAATTGATTGTTTTTATGCTTGCCGCTTCGGCATTCGCCTGCGGATGTATCAAATTGGAAACTCCGCCCAATATTAATCAACCGTCGGGCTCGCGTTCGGACGTATATAAGGTTGTCGCTCATCGTGGTGGCTACTTAGAGTGTGGTCGTCCGGGGTGCTCAATCTCCTCGCTAAAATATGCTATTTTATTGGGTTGCTATGCATCAGAGTGTGATATTGTATTGACTAAGGACAATGATGTACTCGTATTTCACCCCACCAGTGGCTATTTGGTCAATGGTCTTGAACCGTTTAACCATACTGTGGCCGAACTCCGTGCAGCCGGAACCCTTGTCAATGGCGAGCAACTACCTACGTTGCGCGAATTTATCGCAGTATTGATGGATAAAGAGATGAATCCTCATGGAATGAAACTCTGGATGGATGTGAAGCGACTTCTTAAAAACGAGAAAGAGATTGATTTGAATTATAGTGTCAACGCATGCTTTCGTGCTTGTGAAATTATTAATGAAATGAAGGCCAATGATTTGTGTGAATTTTTGATTCCGGCCGGCGATGACTTTTTCAATGCTGTCCAGAATAGAGAAGATCCCTCAAAAAACATCAATAATTATAAAATCAACTGGTCATGGGCGACCTGCACCAATCCCTCTCGCTATGGCAAAGCTTGGGCGCAACTCTCCTATGACAAAATCTTCGGCAATGCTACTACTTATGGCCCGATGGACTACATCAACGCCGGAGTTCCGTTGAGCGTCTATAATGTTGATGATGAGGATGTAATGGATATCGTGATTCCGTATTACGACAAAGTGAAGGCTATCTTTACAAACTATCCGTCGAAGTTGATTCGTAAATTGCAAGAAAAAGGGTATGTGAAGTAATTCGTATATCTGTAATGTTTGGGCTGCGCAATTGAATTTTTCGCTATTGCGCAGCCCGAATTTTTTATTTTTGAAGTTCAACATACTCCGTATAGACAATTTTCGTATGTGGATTTGAGGAGATGATCTCCTGCCGGAGGGCGCGTGTGCCCCAGCGGATGAATAGGAAACGGCGAGGAATGCGATGTACGACCTGACGTAGCGTGTCGATTGACTCGATGCGGCATCGTATCGAGTCTTTTGCTACGACTCCTTCGATAGTGACCCATCGGTCGTTCCAGCGAAAGAGATGCTGCGTGTCGCCGATGGGCCGAGGATCGTTCGACCTGATGATGATCGTATCACGGAGCGGAGCCAGCCATTCGAGCCGATTGGCAATTGCGGTCTGTGATGTAGCTGTTACGCGCCGCAGTCGAATGCCTAATTGTTCGATGCGGGCTGCATCAGTTGCACGTAATCGCTTATATTCGCTGATTTTGAGCCGCAGAACTTGTGCCGATGCGGCCTCTTCGTCCAACTGCGTGCGGTAGTGATGGAGTTGAGAAGATAAGGCCGATTGGTTGTTTGCAAGACGTTGGTTTTCTGTGCGGTAGTGTGTTGTAGCAGCCGCGAGTAGAGCCGTGACGAGCAGGGCGTAGAGGAACAGATATTTTTGCATATTTTCGGATTTTGATCACCCGAAAATAGCGTGCAGAAGACTCTTGTGATTTCTAAACCTTCAGAAAAACCTGTTCCATGACCGTTGCGATTCGTTCGCTGGCAATTGTCATGAGCGGTTGACCGTCGCATCGCGATAGTGCCGTGATGCCGCGGGAGTCGATGTAGAAGAGTTCGTCAGTACGTTTGAGATCGGCACGTCCGAATGTTTTTTCATGCAGGGTTAATCCGGCCGCTGCGATTGCTCGGCGAATCAATCCGTATTCAGCATAGGGCATATCGCAAGCCGTCAATACGTTGCTGCCGAATATGCCGAATAGTGGAGCATTGTCTGCGGCGCGAAAGATCCCCTCGTTGTCGCAGCGGATGGCGATGGCTGCGCCGTGGTTTATTGCGAGTTGTGTGGCCAACTGTCCGACCGATTCGCGAGCGGATGTCGGAGCTGCCGAGAGCGGCAGCGTGTAGTGCAGCGATACGGCAGTAGGGTGCAGGCTGCGGAATGCATACCCATCATAGAGCGAAGCTCCTTCGAAACTATATTCAACACCTCCGTCAGCCTTTAATGCGAGGCGAACAAAGGTGGAAACTTCGGCGGAATACCCTTCGCGAGATGATGTTTCGACAATTTGTGCGGCCATTTTTTTGATATCGGGGGTGAAGGGGCGGCCGAACAGTTCGCGTGATGACGCATCAAGCAAGGCCGCATGTTCGGCGACCAAACGGGCTTCATGGTGCGCTACGTGTATCGTCTGATATAACCGAAGATTGATCACAGCAGAAGAATTTTCAGCAACAATTCGCGCAGGAGTTCGCCGTCCGACATGCCGCCCGAGTTTAAGCCCTTGCTCTTTGCATCGTATTCGCGCAGTAGTCCCAAAATCTGAAATACCTTGCGATTGTCCCAATTGGCCGAATTTTGTTTGATCTCTCCGATGACAAACGTGTTGTTTTTCCGGAGAATACGCATCAATTCGGTGTCGGGTGGAAAGGGTTGACCTTTGTGTCGCGATATCCAGCGCAGGTAGTTGATGACAAACATCTCTTTGAATTGTCCGAAAAGAGCCATGATGGTGAGTAGTAGTGGGTTGTCTTTCGGGTTACGGGCGAAATGTTCGGCGATCATCAGTGCGCGCGCTTTGTCGCGCAAGGCAACCGCTTTGCATAGCTCGAAGTTGTTGAAATCCTTTGAGATGCCGATGTTGGCCTCGATGTCGTTATCCGTGATTTTTTTCGAGCCTTCGGGCATCGAAACCGTCAGTTTTTGTAGTTCGTTCGAAATCTTCGAAATGTCGGTTCCGAGGTGGTCGGTCAGCATCGAAAGGGCTTTTTGATCGATTGTGAACCCCTTCGACTGGATGAATTGTTGGAGCCACGCCGCAATTTCGTAATCGCGTGGACGGATCGACTCCAACACAGTACCGTTGGCTGCACATCCCTTGTAGAAAGCCGATCGTTTATCGACCGTCTTCTCCTTATGGCAGATGATTAAGATCGTTGTCGGGGAGGGCTTTTGTGTGTAGAGCGAGAGTTTTTCGATACCTTTGAGTTGTTGTGCCTCTTTGACGATAACCACCTCGTAGCTCCCCATCATCGGCATTTGGCGGCAGAGATTGATGATCTGTCCGGCTTCCGAGTCGCGACCGTAGACCGTGATCTGGTTGAAGGCGCGTGACGCTTCATCGAGAATGGTTGAGCTTAGCAACTCCGATAGCCGGTCGATGAAATAGCTCTCTTCGCCCATGAGTAGATAGATAGGGGCGAATTTGCGGGATTTGATCTGGTTGGCGATGCGCTCGTAATCGGCGACCGAGTCGCGAAATTTTAATGCACTTTTGGCCATATCAGACGATCTCTTTGGTGATCCGCAATACATTTTCGGTCTCGGAGGTGAGCCGGTAGCGGTCGTCAATGCGGCGACCGACCACCCAGACAATCTCCTCGCCCGAAAGCAGTACGAATTGGCGTTGTTTTTCGGCGACCGAGATCTTGCTATCGATCAGAAAATCGCTCACCTTCTTGCGGCCGGTCATGCCGAACGGAATGAACCAATCGCCTTCGCGCCAGCGGCGAAGTGTGAGCGGAAATTGCAATTTATCGACATCGACCTGTGCTGTATTTTCGGGTACGCCGAAATTTTTGATGGTGTCAATGTCGCAATATTCGTAGTAGAGTACCGCGTTGCCGCAGTAACTGCGCATGGTTCCTTTGGCTACGGAGATTTGGCAGGTGTCGTCGGGCATGATGGGCGCGACAACGATCGTTCCGCGGTCGATAACGGCAACGTGGTCGCGAGCGTAAAAACGGCGGCCTGTGGCGTTTTGCTCCAAAGCGTGGGTCAGCGAGTCGATTACATCGCCTTTGAACCCATAGGCCGAATTGAGTAGTTCGTAGATGACGAATCCCAGCGGAAAGGCACGGTCGATCCGATCGAGGTGAATCGTATCTATCCCCTCGTTTGAGGTCACCGCCTCACCGCGGATACGCTCAATACCGTGGTTGATGAATTGTTGTGCATCGGTCAGTCGGCCGATATTCTTGCGCATCAGATCGGTGAATTTGGGGTTGATCTCGCGAATGCGGGGAATCAAACCCAAGCGAATCTTGTTGCGCAGGTATTTGGTCGATCGGTTCGACGAATCTTCCCGAAAGGGGATGTGGTTGCTGACGGCATATTCGAGGATCTCTTTGCGTGAGGCGAACATCAGCGGACGAATGATCCGCCCGATTTGTGTCGAGATGCCTGTCAATCCGCGTAGGCCCGTGCCGCGCAGCAGGTTGATGAAGAAAGTTTCGATCGAATCATCGGCGTGGTGAGCCACCGCAACGACCGTATAGCCGTGTTCGCGGCTCAATTCTTCGAACCATGCGTAGCGTAACCGCCGTGCCGCCATCTCCATTGACTCTCCGGTGCGCTCCATTTCGGCTGTTGTTTCGAAACGGCGGTTGTAGCAGACAACTCCAAATTTGGCGGCCTCTTGTTCGACCAGCACCTCATCCTCATCGCTCTCCGCACCACGTAGCTGGAAGTTGCAATGTGCCACCCCCACCGTGTAACCACATCGCGCGAAGAGGGAGAGCATAACCATCGAATCGACTCCGCCCGAAACGGTCAGCAGGATCCGGTCATCGTGTGTGGCGAGGTTATTCTCGTCGATATAGCGTTGAAAAGCCTCTATAAGAGCCATAGTTTAAAAATTATAAATGAAAGAGATTCCCATAAGGCCGCTGAGCCGAGCCCAAACTCCTGACCGGAATTCCCAATGATCTGTTAAATAATGTTTACCTCCGTGTCGATTTCGATGCCGAACCGATCACGCACCTTCGCTTGTATCAGGCGGGCATATGCGATCACTTCGCTGCCGGTTGCTCCTCCCAAGTTGATCAAAACCAGAGCCTGCCGTTCGTGGACCCCCACATGTCCATTGCGATCCCCTTTCAGCCCCGCTCGATCAATCAACCAACCGGCTGCCAATTTGCACATGCCCTCTTCGTGTGCCGGATAGAGTGGCATGTCGGGATATTGTGTGCGTAGCTGTTCGGCAACGTTGAGCGGAACAATCGGGTTTTTGAAAAAACTGCCGGCGTTGCCCGTAACCTTCGGATCGGGGAGTTTCGAGTGCCGAATGGCACAGATCGCTTCACGGATGTTGCGTAGCGATGCGCCACCGCGTGCGGCCACCTCACGTTCGACATCGCCGTAGCCCAGATGCGGAGCGGGCGTGCGATGCAAAACGATCTCTACTTGTGTTATGATCGCCTTGCCGCGCAGGGCATGTTTGAAGAGACTTTCTCGGTATGCGAAAGCGCAATCGGCCGCTGCAATTGTGCGCATGACGTGTGCTTCGGTGTCGAAATAGCGAACTCGTTCGATTGCATCTTTGGCTTCGCAGCCATATGCTCCGATATTTTGCACGGGGGCTGCTCCCACCTTGCCGGGTATCAGCGATAGATTCTCGATACCCCACAGATCGTGTGTAACCGCCCATTCGACCAGATCGTCCCACTCCACTCCGGCATCTACGGCCAACCGAACGTCCTCACCGTTGTCGGATAATGGTGTGATCTGCTGTGCAACGGGACATAATAGAACTCCGTTATAATCACGTGTGAATAGCAGGTTGTTGCCTCCGGCAAGCACCATCCATTGCGGCGGATTCTCTTTGACAAAAAAAGCCGCCAACTCCTCTTCGGTGTCGAACTCTACAAGTCGCGCCGCACGCTGTGCAACGCCGAAGCTGTTGCGTGTGCTGAGATCAATATTTTCAAATTCCCGAATCATGATGCGCAAAGTTACGAATTATTTTAGTAACTTTGGAGATAAAAGAAAATCAAAAATAGATTCAGATATGTTTACACCAGAGGATTTGAAGCAGATTGCCGACCATGGTCTGACCCCCGAAAAAGTGATGCTGCAACTCGAAAACTTCCAACGCGGGTTCCCTTTTTTACCCGTTGTGCGTGCGGCCTCGCCTGCCGATGGCGTGTCGGTACTCTCCGAAGAGGAGGTTGCCGCAGCGGTGGCGCATTACGAGTCGGTAGCCGCGCAGTTGCGGATTGTGAAGTTTGTGCCGGCATCGGGTGCTGCAACTCGCATGTTCAAGGAGCTTTTCGAGTTTGTCAACGAAGGCAAACGCGGCAAAGGCATTGACATCTTGTTGCAGCAGATCGAGCACTTCGCCTTCTGGCCCGAACTCAAAGCTCTCCTTCCGGAGGGAGCCGATGACCGAGCTATTGTTGATGCGATCATCCATACGGGACTTCGCTATGGCTGTCTGCCGAAAGGGCTGGTTACGTTTCATGCCTATGCAGATGGAGCGCGCAAAGCGGTCGAGGAGCATCTGGTTGAAGGGGCAGCCTATGCTGCGACCGATGGAGTGGCTCGCATTCATTTTACGGTTTCTCCCGAACATCAGCCCGAATTTGAGCAACTATTGGCGGTGAAAGTTCCTCTTTTCGAGCAACGTTTCGGCATTCGCTACGATATTTCATTCTCGGTGCAGCGGCCCTCGACCGATACGATCGCCGTGACACCCGACAACGAACCGTTTCGTACCGATGACGGTCGTCTGTTGTTTCGGCCGGCCGGCCACGGTGCGTTGATTGAAAATCTCAATGAGACGGATGCTGATCTTGTGTTTATCAAAAATATCGACAATGTGACCACCGATGCTCAGCGCGGCGATACGATACGCTATAAAAAAGCGTTGGCGGGAGTGCTGCTTGCTTTGCAAGAACAGACTTTCGACTACCTGCAAGCCTTGGAGGTTGGGGGTGCGGAGTTAGCTCCGATTGCGGCATTTGTCGAAAATCGGCTCTGCGTGAAACTGCCTGCCGATTACGATTCTGCTCTTCTGCGCCGTCTGCTTGATCGTCCGATTCGAGTCTGCGGCATGGTGCGCAACGAAGGTGAGCCGGGTGGCGGCCCGTTCTGGGTGCGTAATGCGGATGCTACGGAGTCGTTGCAGATTGCCGAGTCGAGCCAAATTGCACCCGCTGATCTGCCGCTGATGCACTCTGCGACCCATTTCAACCCGGTCGATCTGGTGTGCGGCGTAAGAGATTCGAAGGGCCGGAAATTCGATTTGTCGCAATTCACCGATCCCTCGACCGGATTTATCTCCTCTAAATCAGCCTCTGGTCGCGATTTGCGTGCACAAGAGCTACCCGGCCTGTGGAACGGCGCGATGGCGCGTTGGAACACCGTTTTCATCGACGTGCCGATCTCGACCTTCTCCCCCGTAAAAGTTGTTCAGGATCTACTTCGGCCGCAACATCAATAATTGAAGCAAGTCAATCTTATTTGATTGTTGTTAATAGAAAAGGAACGACTTATATAAATCGTTCTTTTTCTATTAACGTTTTTGCTTTATAGCCTGTTTGATGCCTGCTGAAAGAATCTCTTCCATGATCTCGTATCCAGCATTGCTTGGATGCACTCCGTCTATTGAATATGCCTCAATCAATGCACCGTCGTTTGTTGCCATGTGGCTGTAATAGTCGATAAATGTAATTTTTTGTGATTCTGCATATGTGCGAAGCATTTGATTGAGTTTGATAATCTTGGGCGCAGGATTAAGCCCCTTGCGCCATGGGTAGTCATTGGTCGGTAATATAGAGCAGATTATAGGTTTAATTTTGTTTGTGCGAGCCAAATCAACCATGGATACTATATTCCCAAAGATATGTTCTAATGAGATGTATCCTGTGTTTTGTGCAATGTCATTGGTGCCGCCACCAATAATGATGATTTCTGGTTTAAGGTCAATGACATCAGCTCGAAACCGTACCAGCATTTGGGACGTGGTCTGTCCACTTATGGCACGACTTACCCACCCCAATGACGAGAAGAAGTTTGGTCGATTCTTATTCCATAGCTCGATGATGGAATCCCCCATAAGAACGACTTTAGGAGCATGCGCCAAAGAGGCGTTCTGGGTTTCAAAACAGCTAAAATTTGCCCAATCAACTGGCTCCTGTGCCATACCCTTTGTGCATAGCAGGAGCCCTGCGATAAAGATAACGATACGATTCATAATTGCTAATTATTTAAGTGTTTTTTGCGGTAATTTCCATCCTGTGATTGTTGAGAGATAAGGTGCGACAGCCATGGCCATTTTGAGGTGTCCTTGGCCGTTGGGGTGATAGTTGGCTCCCATATCACTATCCCAATTGGTGATATTGTCGCTCATTAACATGTAATGTAAATTAGGGTCTTTGAGTTGGTGGGATAGAGATTTAAGATAGGTTAAAAAGGGAGTAGCACTTTGTGGTCTACCATAGAGGATGGGGATATCTCC
>CAYOKU010000045.1:0-20017 GCA_964404645.1 uncultured Alistipes sp. | reverse complement strand
CAGTAGCTTAAACCGTTGCCAATCAACCAAAAAAGGAGAATATAAAATATTCCGAGCATAACAGATAGCATAAAAGACTGCGACAAAGATAATGGAAAACCTTGAATTATTAATATTTTTTAATATTATTTTTTTTTAACGGACATGCTGTGCTGGAACACCCTGCACATCCGCCTTGCCGCCGAAAATGGCAGATAATCCTTCGAACAACCTCTGCCGCCAGCACAAGCCCGATGAGAGCAACCGTATAATCCTGCCACGTCATAGAATCCAGCTCGTTAAGTGAAAGACCGCCCAAGCCACACCCCAAGCCAACAATGTGTCATAGACAACGGCCGCAATCGCCCAACGCCATCCCGCCTCCGCTCCAATGGCGGCAACGGTCGCAATACATGGAAAATAGAGCAGCACAAAGACCAAAAAAGCTAATGCCGAAGCCGCTGTAAAATCTCCACTTTGGGCAATTCGTTCGGAGAATGGGACCGAAGTATCCGTGTTCAATTCTTTATTTTCTACTGTTTTATCCTTGCTTGTTTCAAGTGTTGCTTGATCTGAATAAAGCACTCCCATCGTACTCACAATGATCTCCTTGGCCGGTACTCCCGACAGCAGAGCAACGCTGGCCTTCCAATCCAATCCCAATGGCTTAAAGATCGGTTCGCACCCTTTACCCACTCGACCGAGATAAGAGTTTTCATAATGCTCAACCGTCCCGACCTCAATCTGGTCATGGTGCGGATAGTAGCTCAAAAACCAGACAACGAGTGATGCAATAAGAATCATACCACCCATTTTTCGCAGATACTGGGCACATTTATCCCACATATGGCGCAACGTAGTTCGCCAAGTGGGTAGGCGATATGGGGGCAATTCCATTACAAAGGGAGTTTCATCTACCGGAAACATAAATCGCCGCATCAGTCGCGCCGTAAGTATCGCTAATGCGATTCCTAACAGATAGAGCCCCGTCATAACCAGTCCGGCATTGGCTGCGAAAAACGTACCGGTGAGCAACATATAGATCGGAAGTCGAGCACTACACGACATAAAGGGGGTTATCAATATGGTAATCAGCCTACTGCTTCTACTTTCAATTGTGCGTGAAGCCATGATAGCTGGCACATTACAGCCGAACCCCATGATGAGCGGAATGAACGATTTTCCATGCAACCCGATGCGATGCATCACACGATCCATGATAAATGCAGCCCGAGCCAAATACCCGGAATCCTCTAAAAAAGAGATAAACAGATAAAGAATCATGATATTGGGCAAGAACACAATCACCGCGCCCACACCTCCAATCACTCCGTCCAACAACAGATCGCGCAAAGCTCCGGCTGGGATCAAACTATTGACAACCAGACCAATCCACCCCACCATCGTATCAATCCACTCCTGCGGATAGGCTCCCAGCGAGAACGTGCACCAAAACATCAGCCACATCAGCAGGAAAAAGATCGGAAACCCCCACAATTTGTGAGTGACAAAGGTGTCGATCAACGCTGTCGCAGAGGCCTCTTCACGATTGCCGGCTGTATATGTTTCACGCAAAGCTCCCTGTATAAATCCATATTTTTGATTGGTTACCGCCGTTTCAACATCCTCTCCTAACGCCTCATGGATCCGCTTGGTCTCTCGATCACGAATTACACGCCACGTTTCGTAACGTTCGCACCCCGACAATTGCTCTTCGATGCGAGCATCTTCTTCGAGCATTTTCAACGCAAAATAGCGCGGCGGAAACTCTTTCGGCAACTGATCCCGATAATTGCTCATATCTCCATTGAGCCGCCGCATGCTCTCTTCAATGACAGAGCCTAACTGAATGTGGATGTGGCGAACCCGCTCATCACGATTTTCATATACGGCTATTACCGTATCGAGTAACTCCTCGATTCCTCGCTTGTTACGAGCCTCTACCGGAACCATCGGTACGCCCAACATTCTGCCCAAATTATCATAATCGAGTTTTGCTCCACTGGCGTTTAACTCATCGAACATATTGAGAGCTACAACCATGCGCGGATTCAGATCAATCAATTCGGTAGTCAGGTAGAGATTACGGCTGAGGTTCGAAGCAACCACCGAATTGATAATGACATCGGGGGTACTGTCGCTCAGGTGCTGACGAACGTACCGCTCTTCGGGTGTGTAAGCCGAAAGGGCATATGTACCGGGGAGATCGGTAATTTCGAACCGATAGCCGCGATAGAGATAGTGGCCGATTTTGGCACCAACAGTTACTCCGCTATAATTGCCCACATGCTCGTGTCCACCCGAAATAGCATTAAAGAGCGATGTCTTTCCGCTATTGGGGTTGCCGACCAAAGCCACAGCAATTGTATTGCCGTGTTCGCGGATCACCTCATCCACCGAGCGGGCACAGTCAACCGAATTAACACAAGGCAAAGGCTCTTTATCGACACCTTGAAGTTGCAAGAGAGCCTCTTCGTGGGTCATCACGATAATCATGTGTGCTTCACTGCGGCGCAACGAAATATCGTAGCCCATGATTTTATATTCGATCGGATCTTTAAGCGGAGCATTGAGCACCACCTCGACCCGCTCACCCCGCACGAATCCCATTTCCAGTATTCGTCGCCGGAATCCTCCGTGCCCAAGTACTTTAAGTATGGTTGCCGACTCGCCGGTTTTGAGTTCTGATAGACGCATTGATTTTAATTTAGCGTCCAAAGATACGATATTCCCTTCGAATGGTCAATCGCAAGATATAGGTATTTATGCAATGGTCCTAAATCAAAATCTATTCCGCACTCGAAAATCCACCTCCCAACGCCTTACACAACGTCACATAATTGATGTATTGCTGCGCCATGAGGTTAACAAACTGCATTTGCGATGCGTAGAGTTCACGATCGGCATCAATCACCGACAAATAATCGGAAAGACCATTGCGGTAAAGCGCACGGGTCATATCGGCAATCCGCTGATTGGCCATCACCAATTCACCAGTCCGCTCCGTCTGTCGGCGCATGGTGCTGATTGCCACCAAAGCACTTTCCGTATCGGCAAAAGCCGTAAGGACGGTCTGCTCATAGGTGTAGGTGCTTTGATTGTAGGCCTCAATAGCCTCAACTTCGGCTCGTCGTAGTTTACCAAAGGCAAAGATAGGCTGCGTAAGCGACCCAACAGCACTCCACATCCACGGGTGTGCTCCGGTTAAACCTTCGATTGAGGTAGAAGCAACTCCTCCTTTGCCAGTCAATTCAATAGATGGGAAGCGAGCACTTCTTGCTTCGCCAGCTTGGGCGGCAGCCTGCAACATATTGTAGCGTGCTTCGAGAATATCGGGACGGCGCAATAAGAGTTCCGAGGGTAGTCCTATCGGAATTTCGGTGGGATAAAGATCAGTAACAAATGGCAGGTCTCGATCATCGCTGGGAGGCAATGACGGACTTTCACCCAACAATACACACATGGAAAGCCATGTTTGCGCTACGGCTCGTCTGTACTGCGGAATATCGGCTTCGGCTGAATAGACCAAACTCATCGCTTGATCGCGAGCCACGCCATCGGACATGCCGTAACGAAACATCGAATCAATCAAAGCTGACGATTCGCGTCTAAGACGCAACGTTTGACGGGCGATGGCAAGGTCGCGCCGATACTCCAAGAGAGTGAAATAGGTGGTTGCCACCTCGGCCGATAGCGACAATTGCGTACCGCGCAACGACCACTCCATAGCCGCCAATTCGGCTTTTGCCGCACGACGAGCATGACGCCACGCCCCAAAGAGCGAGATCTCCCACGAGAGTGTCGGAGCTATTACGTAGTTCTGTTCTATTTTGGTTTTATGGGTATATTCGCCCTCGGCCTCGACTTCGATGCCGACTTGCGGCAAAAATTCGGTCTTTACATTTTTGAGATTGTCGTGAGCCTCGACAACACGCGACAGAGCCACGGCAATGTCCCGATTATTGGCCAATGCCCGTTCGACAAGTGCATTGAGGGTTGTATCCCCGAAAAGTTGCCACCAACGTTCATCCAGAGAGATCGAATCATGCACAAAACCCCGTCCATAGAGGTAATCGGCCGTTGGTGTGACCTGTGGCGGCATAAGTCGTGGCGAACAAGCCGCAAGAGATACGGCTAATACTATATATATAATAGAGCGTTTCATGTTACCTATCACGTTTTTGACGTTTGCGTTCGAAGCGACCTATGTGCGCCACGAAATAGTAGAGCCCGGGGTACAGAAAGATACCGATCAGCGTGGCAAAGAGCATGCCTCCCACCAAGGCAATCCCCAAAACATGGCGTGCCGTTGCGTAAACTCCCGTGGCAAAGATTAGCGGCATAACGCCCAAAATAAACGCAAAGGCCGTCATAATGATCGGTCGTACACGCAATCGTGCGGCCTCGATAGTCGCTTCCATGAGTGAAACACCTTTTTCGTGAAAGATCCGGTCGGCATATTCAACCACCAATATTGCATTCTTAGCCGCAAGTCCGATGAGCATTACCAACGATATCTGCATATAAATATCGTTGACGTATAACGCGTTGAACAGATGTGCAATACCAATAAAGACCACAGCCCCCAACACAGCGATCGGCACACTTAGCAGAATAGACAACGGCAACCCCCACGATTCGTACAACGCCGCCAACGACAGAAATACAAAAACCAAAGCAATCACATAGACAAGACCTCCGTGTTTCGAATCGTGAGCCTGCTGATAGGAGGTTCCGCTCCATGCAGTACCTATATCGGATGGCAACACAGCCGCAGCCGTTCGGGTGATCTCCTGCATAACGGTTGCCGATGAGGCTTTTTGGGCGGGTGTAACCGTCAAGGTGATCGACCGAAAAAGGTTGAACTGCGAAACATATTCGACCCCTACCGTATCGGTTACCTCGACCAAGGATGAGAGTGGGATATTGGCACCAGAAGAGGCAGTTATGTAGTAATTATCGAGCGACCGACTATTCTGCCGATAGTCAGGGCCTGCCTGCACATAGGTTTGATATAGTTTACCGAAACGGGTAAAGTTGTTGATATACGAACCACCCAACAAAGTTGAAATCTCGTTATAGAGTACTCCCAGATCAACTCCTGCCGCCAATGCCTTTTGCCGATCGACCTTTAATCGGCGTTGTGGAACTCCGGCATTGAATTGAGTCGATACGGAGCCGATGTCTGGCGATTTTTTCAGCGAATCCATCAATCGGCGAGTCTGTTCCAACAGGTAAGCCGTACCACGCCCCTCCCGATCCTGCACCTCGACCGATACCCCCGATGTAACCCCAAGTCCCGGAATTGACGGCGGGATAAATGCATAACAATCGGCTCCCGGCACTGCAACAAACAGCTCCTTCATGAGGTGCTGCGCCACCTCTGCGGCAGAAAGTTTACGATCGGCATAATCAACCAACTTAACAAACATTACCCCACTACTTGTCGATGCAATGCCCGCCATCATGTTGAATCCGGCTGCATAGGTAGTCGAAGCAACTTCGGGCATCTTGGCGATGATTTTATCCGCAGCCGCCATGGCACGCTCGGTCACCTGCAACGAGGAGGCCTCTGGTGCTGAGACCATCACCATGACATAGCCTTGATCCTCTTCGGGTAAAAAACCGGAGGGCAATTTGCGCCATATCAAGAATATGGCCACCAGCACAATGGCGACAAAGATTGCAGTGCGTCCCACATGACGAATCAAACGTGGTGCAAAGGTTGTATAACGCTCCATGCTCCGTTCGAACCAGCGGTTGAACGCGGCAAAAAATCCTTTTACGGAACGCTCCTTATGTTTGAGTAACAAGCCGCACAAGGCGGGAGAGAGTGTCAGTGCATTGAAGGCTGAAATAACCACCGAAACGGCAATCGTAATGGAAAATTGTTGAAAAAGGCGGCCGGTAATACCACTGGTAAAGGATACCGGAATAAAAACAGCCAGCAATACCACCGTGGTTGCGATAATCGGAGAAGCCACGCTACGCATTGCCTCGCTGGATGCCTCGCGCGCCGTCATGCCATTCTCGATATTGAGCTGTGCGGCCTCCACCACAATGATAGCATCGTCAACCACCAGACCGATCGCCAAGACCAACCCCAAGAGGGAGATGATATTGACCGAAAAACCCAACAGCGGGAAGAGAATAAATGCGCCGATGAGCGATACGGGAATCGCCACCAACGGAATAATCATAGCGCGCCAATCCTGCAAAAAGAGGTAGATAATGGCAATAACCAGTAACAACGCAATAATCAGCGTGCGGAAAATATCATGAATACCAGCCTCTATGCTGGTCGTCGAATCGGCAATAACCGACACTTCGATACCATCGGGGATATGCTCCTCCATCTGTTTCATTGCGGCCTTTACAGCACTTCCCACCTCGACGGCGTTACTACCCGGTTGTTGGTAAATGATCAACATGGCCGATGGGTTATCACCATAACGCGATTGTGTGCCGTAAGTCTGACTTCCCAGCACCACTTTGGCGACATCGGCAAGACGGATCACTTCGCCCTGATCATTCGCGCGTACTACAATCTGTCCGAATTGTTCAGCTGTGGCAATTTGTGGCGGCAACGTGACCGTATAAGTATAGGTAGTCCCCTGCGGAGCCGGCTCGGCACCAAACTGACCAGCCGGGTAGATCCCCGCCTGTTGTTCAATGGCAGTAATCACAGATTCTACCGAAATGTGATAATATTTCAACACATCGGGACGCAACCACACGCGCATTGCATATTCTCCGGCTCCCATAATCGAAACCTTGCCCACTCCGTTGATCTTTAACAACTCGTTTTGCAGGTTGATATAGGCATAATTGGAGAGAAATTCGGCATTATAGCGGCCATCGCTATGCAACGAGTAGACCATCAAAAATCCGGACATGGTCTTACGGGTCGTAACCCCTTGCTTAGTGACCGAGGCTGGTAGTTTTCCGGAGGCAGTCGCCACGTTATTCTGTGTGAAGATCGCATCCAAATCGGGATCAGAACCAATATCAAAAGTCACTTGCAAAGTCATTGTGCCATCGTTGGCACTGGTGGTTTGCATATAGAGCATGTCGTTGACTCCCATCACGGCCTGCGCAACAGGAGTCGCCACATCGTTATTGACCGTTTCGGCATCAGCCCCCGTGTAGGTGGCCGAGACTTCGACCACGGGCGGCGTAATGTCGGGATACTCCTCGATCGGCAATCGACTCAACGAGATCAATCCGATGAGGACGATGACCGCCGACAGCGAGATCGCAAAGATCGGCCGTGAAATGAAGAATCGTTCCATGGACTATTTTTTTTGCAGATTCACTTTCGAGCCATTGTGCAGCTTTTGCAGCCCCGTCAGGGCAACCCGTTCTCCGGCAGCCACACCTTCGTCAATACACCACAACGTACCCCATGTTGGCCCTAACGTTACAGAACGCCATTCGGCAGTATTGTCGGGACGAATTACCCAAACCGAATTAACCCCCTGCACCTGACTGACACATTGCTGCGGGACAACAACACGTGGACGAATTTTACCCACATTGGCCGCAACACGCGCAAATTGACCGGGTTTCAAAGCCCGTTCGGGATTGGGAAACATCACCACAATGACGATCGTTCCCGTAGCATCCGAAACGTTTTTTTGGGTATAATCGTAGAGTCCGGAGAGCGGATAAAATGATCCGTCGGCCAGAAGCAAACGGATATCCGAAAGTAATCCCGCATTATCGTAGATCGAGGCCGGATGTCCGGCCAATTGCAGGTATTGCGACATGGGAATCGCCACATCAACCGTCAGCGTGTCGATATTCGACACCGTGGTCAGCACGCTAAACTGCGATCCGGGTCCCACATAGTCACCAATATGTGCCGATGACTCCTCGACGATACCGTTGATCGGCGAACGTAATTCGGCATAACTCACATTGAGTTGTGCGTTGCGTAGAGTTTGCTGTGCCGAATAGACGCTTGACTCGGCAGCTTTGAATTGTGCGGTATATTGGTCAAGCTCCGACTGGCTAATAGCATTAATACGCGCCAGAGGAACAGCCCTTTGATAGTTATTACGTGCCTCAATCTGTTGTGCTTTGGCAGATTCCAACGCAGCCTCGGCTGCCAACATGGTGGTTGACAACTGATCGGGATTGATTCGAAATAGAAGCTGACCACGGCGTACCGGCATGCCATCTGCATAGTGCTGCGATGCCAGATAACCATTGACCCGCGGTTGGATCAAAGCATCGTAGTTACTGGCCAGATACCCGATAAACTCCATTCGGTTAGGCACGCTGTCAATCTGTGCCACAGCGATCTCAATCGGCAATGGCGGCATCTCCTCTTTTTGCACCCTCTTTTTGCAGCCGACAAACGCAATTGCAAGGATCACGGAAACAAGAAATATCTTCATAGTAGAATCTGTTTTACCGCAAGCAAATGGGCAAAAAACGTACCGACATGGAAATTACAAGGCGAAATGGGTAATTTTTTATTGTTTTTTTATTCTTAACTTGATGATGATTAGATTATTTTTATATCTTTGCGTTGGCAACAAACCCTAAAAAACTATATTTAATATGAAAGAATTGGTAGCAAAAATCAATGCAGAGTACGAAGTGTTCGCCGCTAATGCAGCAGCACAGGTGGAGAAAGGCAACAAAGCAGCTGGCACGCGCGCGCGTAAATCGGCTCTGGAAATCTCGAAATTGATGAAGGAATTCCGCAAGGTTTCTGTTGAATCAGCGAAATAGTCGCACGATTTTAAAAAGCAGAAGGCTGACCAATTGGTCAGCCTTTATTCTTTGGCATCATTACCCTTTTTTAGGAGGGGGGGGGTAAATTCAGGACGCGAAATTCGATCATAACGAATTTCGCGTCCTGAATTGTGCAAAATATCTTCGTTGCAAATTATAGGCTGAATTTACTCTTGATATTATCGGTAGCCTTTTTCAGCAACGTTTCGGGGCAGCAAAGCGTGATGCGAATGTAGCCGTTACCCTCCGAACCGAAGATTCCACCCGGAGTCAGGAAGACATCGCACTTCTCCATCACCTCGTCCGAGAACGAGAAACTGTCCCCCTTGTAACCTTCGGGTAACTCCGCCCAGATAAACAATCCGGCCTGATGTGTGCGATAGCGACATCCAAGCGCATCGAGTAACTCGTAAGCCTGCTTTTCGCGACCGTAATAGATTCCGTTAAGCTCTTTGAACCACTCATCACCCAATGCCAACGCCGTATCGGCAGCCGCCTGAATCGGATAGAACATACCCGAATCCATGTTTGATTTGAATGTGAGAATCGAGTCGATCCACTCGCGTTTGCCGACCACAACGCCCACACGCCAACCGGCCATCGAGTGCCCCTTCGAAAGCGAGTTCATTTCGAGAGCCACTTCACGCGCGCCGTCTACCTCCATAATCGAGATCGGAGCGGCTGCATTGCGGATGAAACTATACGGATTGTCGTGTACGATCAGGATGTTATGTTTGGCACCGAAGTCAACGATTTGCTGAAACAACTCCATCGAGGGGGTTTGTCCGGTCGGCATATTGGGATAGTTGATGAGCATCATCTTTACGCCATCCAATCCTGCTGCCTCGATCGCTGCAAAGTCGGGATAAAAATTCGTCTGTTTATTAAGTGCATAGGTGACCATTTCGCCACCGGCCAGACGCACCGCAGCGGAATAGGTCGGATATCCAGGGTTGGGAACAAGCACCTTGTCGCCTTGGTTAAGAAATGTCATGCAGATGTGCATGATTCCCTCCTTCGAGCCAATCAGCGGCAAAACCTCCGAATTGTAGTCCAATTCGGTGCGATACCATTTCTTATACCAATCGGCAAACGCCTTGCGCAAAATCGGTTCGCCCTTATAGGACATATATTTATGGACATCAGGACGTTGAGCCTCCACAGCCAGACGGTCTATAACCGATTGGTGGGGCGGCAGGTCGGGACTACCCATTGCCAATTTGATGATCTGCCGTCCGGTGGCCGCCTCGATGTCGGCAATTTCGCGCAGACGGCGCGAGAAATAATACTCTCCGATGCCGTCCAATCGGTGTGAACGGGCAATGTTTACTGCTTTTACCATAGATGTATGTTGGGTGTGTTCGATTAACCTCGGACAAAGATAGTCGTAAATTAAAAATTAAAAAAGAAAAACTAAAAATTAGTGCCAAATAACGCACTAAACAAGTTTAAACCGCTTCGCTTTGTGCGAGAATCCAATCTCTGATCAACTGATATTCAATCAACAACCGCGCCAACCGATCCTAATGGCTGATTTTCACTTTTTCGGCTGCGGCCTTTGCCCGATCACGCAAAGTATCAAGATCACTCCCCAGCGGAGCATAACTAACAACCACCCCCATACGGCGATTAACACGTGCCGATGGTTTGCCGAATATACGAATGTCGGTTTGAGGATCTGCTCCCACTGCCGCCTCGATGCCTTCGTAGCGCGGAGCCACAGACGATGCGATGGGCGAAAGAATAACAGCCGATGCCCCCTGTCGTTCGAAGGTGATAGCTGGAATCGGAATACCTAATACGGCTCGCGCATGTAGTTCGAATTCATTAAGGTTTTGGGTTCCGGCCAGTGTTACCATCCCCGTATCGTGCGGTCGCGGTGAGAGTTCCGAAAAATAGACCCCGTTATCGTGGCTCAGAAAGAACTCCACACCCCACAATCCGGCTCCGGTCAACGCCTCTGTAACAGCCGCCGCCATACGCTGTGCCTCCGCCAAATGCTCGGGCGCAATATAGGGTGACTGAAAACTTTCGCGGTAGTCCCCACCCTTCTGCACATGGCCGATCGGTGGACAAAAGAGCGTAGGCCCACTCTTTTGCGTCACGGTCAGCAGCGTGATTTCGCTATCGAAGCGGATAAACTCCTCAATGATCAATTCGCGAATATCGCCGCGCGAACCCTCGCATCCGTAGTGCCAAGCGTGCTCCAACTCTTCCGGCGACTTTACGAGCGATTGTCCCTTTCCGGAGGAAGACATAAGCGGTTTGACCACGCACGGATAGCCGATCTTTTCGGCCGCAGCTTGAAGTTCCTCGAATGATTTTGCATAAAAATAGTTGGCGGTTTTCAATCCCAACTCTTTGGCAGCCAGATCGCGAATCGCCTTGCGGTTCATCGTGAAATTCACGGCTCGTGCACTCGGTACAACCGCTATTCCCTGTCGTTCGAACTCGTAAAGCCGCTCGGTGCGAATTGCCTCAATTTCGGGCACAATAATGTCAGGACGATGTTTTTCGACAGCCGCTGCCAATGCATCGCCGTCAAGCATATCGAAAACTTCGGCCTCATCGGCCACCTGCATTGCCGGAGCTCCGGCATACGAATCACACGCTACCACGCTCTGTCCAAGGCGTTTGGCCGCAATTACAAACTCTTTACCCAGCTCACCCGAACCGAGGAGCAATATCTTTTTTGTCATGATGAATGGATTTTCGTACTGCAAAGTTACGAATATTCGGATGAAATTCGTATCTTACAAACGAGAAATAACAGATTACTCACCTTAAAAATATCGGACTATGAGATCAAACCTTGTATTGTTTATCGGATTGGCGACCCTCGGACTGGCCGCCTGCGGCAGTCGTAAAAACACGACTGCGGCGGATATGCATACCGCTCAAAACAGCCTCGATTGGCAGGGAACCTACACCGGAGTGCTGCCTGCGGCCGATGGCCCCGGTATCTATCGGATGATCGCGATCGACAGCACGAATTTCGAGATGCTGGATCGTTACATAGAACGCGATTACAGCGATGTAACCATCGGCGAGGTTGCATGGAACACAACTGGCGACTCGATTACCATTGGCAACACACCCTATTTTGTTGCCGAGGGGTTGATCTGCACGGCCGTTGATACACTCTACCGGATCTCCGAAAAACAGCAGTTACCAACCCAATTGACCACGACCTACCTACTCGAAGATAAAACCGGAAAATCAGCCGTGTTAAGACGTTATACCCGCGGTGAAAAACAGTTTGCGGATTTCGAATTCATGGATAAACACTACGCCATGGCTATGAACGAGGATAACACACAGGCCAACGAATATACTGATGGGACACGAAGTTTGGAGGTGGAGATCATTGATCCTGCACCGGTAAAAAACCCGCATCCCGTATTCACCGAAGGAGATAAGATTTACGAATTCACAATCGTCAGTCCCTCTAACGCACTCTTTGTTGCACGGTCGGACAAATACGTGCCGAGTGCTTTGGATGTTACCTATTATAATGGGCCAGAGGGAAATTACGTGATGCTGCTCAACTCGGACTACAACCATTGCTACCTGCTTCCGCAGAGTGATGCCTCCGCCAAAACGGCCGAATACACCGATGGCAACGTCAAATGGACGACAAAAGAGAACAAAGCAAACTTCGAAATCAACGGAGGTACTTATAAATATAAACAAAGAGCCGACAAATAAGATTGCCCAATTCGCGGGTAATTCCGAATTAGAAAAAACACCGTGATCTCTCTGCAAAGGGGAAGTCACGGTGTTCTGTTGAGTAGCTGAAATTGACTGAGAGAGGACGAAATACCTACTTTAAAAAAAACAAAGCGAAGATCAAATTCTGATTTGATCTTCGCTTTGATGAAATAAATGGTGTATAATAGTACGTATATATCTAATTTACAACACCATTTTGTGGAGGTGGCGGGAGTCGAACCCGCGTCCAAACAGGGAACCCGAAAGCTTTCTACACGTTTATCTGTCATTTCATCCTTCTCCCCGAATCTGGCAGACAGCAACCGAATTCGAGTCCCAGTTTCTAAAATTTCGCATGCCGACCGAAACCCTCCGGCACACTATCTCTAAATGAATGATACCCCGTATGAAGAGCCGTTATAGAGCGGAACGTCCCTTCGGGATACTCGTCGCCGAAACTCTGAGCTTCAGCAATTAAGCCAATTTTCCTTGAAAATTAGGCAGCGAGTGCAAGGCGATTATTGCCATTTGAAATTTGAGCATCGGGATTAACGAGCCGCCACACAGCGCTCGACGTGCTTACAATCAAACTCTGCCTGCTGTCAAAACCGGGCACCCCCAAATTTCTACAAGGAAAGTTTTCATGAAACTGCTGCAAATTTAATGCTTTTTTTGGAATAAATGATTTTTTGCCGATCATTTAGAACCACAAATTACACATCTCGACCGTTCGGCAAACACCTTCGACAACTCATCCATAAATATTGGCTTGGTTATAAATGCGTTACACCCAGCCCGCATGGCACACTCCCGATCCGACTCAAATGCATTCGCTGTAACAGCCACAATGTAGATTTGCGGATCAAATTGTCGGATCATACGCGTAGCCTCCAAACCATCACGATTGGGCATCCGCATATCCATTAGGATCACCGAATATTTTTTCTGAGCTGCAAGCTCGACAGCCTCCACTCCATCGCGGGTGCGTTCGAGGTGGTAGCCCTTTAACATTGTCTTAATTAATAGATAGTTGCTATCATTATCTTCGGCAACTAAAATCGACACATCTTCACCGGCGGCAGAATGCATTGTTTCGCTGATCGCCGAATCCGAGATCTGCTCATGTCGTTTGATCGGTAAATTCTCGACAATAATCTCCGCTTCGCATGGAACCCAAGCCCAGAACGTAGAACCAACACCTAATTTAGAGGTAAATCCAATTTTTCCACCCATCACCTCGATAATCGCTTTGCAGATTGCCAAACCAAGTCCTGTCCCCTGCGCGAAGCTATCGAGTTTCTCGAAACGATGAAAAACACGCGACTGTTTCTCCTCCGGAATGCCGATTCCGGTATCCTCGACATAAATACGAATTCCGCCATCCTTATATTCATACCCCATCACGATACTCCCCTGCTCGGTGTATTTAATCGCGTTGGTCAGAAAGTTCGTTCCAATCTGCATAAATCGGTTTTTATCCAACGTTACCTTACATGATTTATAGGGATTACGCTCGATAAAATCAATGTTAGGATTTGTGCAACGCTGTCGAAGCATCAAAAAAGTTTCGTCAAACACTTCTGCCATATCCACTCGCGCCGGTTGCAGGTCGATCAATCCAGATTCAATCTTCGAAAGATCAAGAATATCCCCGACCAACCGCAATAGCATATCGCTGTTGGTATTAATTATATGAATATATTCACGATGCTCGTCTGCACTCTCCGAGAGTTGCAACATCTGCGAAAAGCCAACAATAGCATTGAGCGGCGTGCGAATCTCGTGCGACATATTGGCCAAAAATGCCGATTTCAACTTATCGGCCTGTTGTGCTTTCTCTTTTTCGAGTTGCAGTTCCTGCATCATCTGATCAAGCGAAGTTATATCAAGCGCAATGCCCACCAATAATCGCTGCCCATTGATCGTATTGATTACAAATTTCGTATTATGAAACACCTGCTTCGTACCGAAATCGATCGATTCTCGATAGGTGTATGAACCCAACTCTTCGGCCAGTCGATCACTTTCGAGAAACCGTTCTATATCTTCTTTGTTGTCGTAAATTTCAGGAGCCAAACGACCGATCAGCTCCTCTTTGGTTCTGTGCATCGTATCGGCCATATACCGATTGACGATAATATAGCGCGAATTATCGTTCAAATCCTTGATAAACAAGGCGCAAGGCAAAGAATCGACAATCGTATTAAGTAACTGATTGCTACTTTCGAGATTGGCATTCAATTCATGCCAATGGGTTGAATCGAGCCGATAACCGGCATATTTCACACAACGTCCATTATCATCGTAGGCAAAAGGGACACATCCCACCATCAGATAGTGCCACGAAGCCATCTGTTCGTTTTTGATGCGAAATTCGAGATTGAAGGAGCAATCTTCGCCACGAGCGACCATCTCCCAATAGTTCTGGGCCCGATCCCGATCTTCGGGATGTATGTAGCGAATATAATCATCCAATGTGCTGAACTCATCCACACTCAAACCACCATCCGAATCGGTATAAAACCGCCCATCGGCACAATCATACTCCCAAACCTGAATACGGCTGCTACGAATGGCCAGTTCCATTTTGATTTTATACTCTTCGAGCTTTTTACGCCCTTTCACCCACTGTGTATTATCTCGACGAAATCCGACAAAATTGATGACTTGACCATCATCGTCATACTCAAACGGAGCAATTGTCAGCGAACTAAAACGCCATTGGCCATCGTCTCCGGGCAGAGTGATCCGAATATCAATCGACATTAATTCTTGTGTATGAGAATTCAGAGATTCGAAAAATAGGTGTACTTTCTTCACATCTTCGGGATGTGTATAGGGCAAATAATCGGCCAAGGATAACAATTTCTGTTCATCAAAGTTGTTTAGTGGTTCATTATATGCTTTAAAGAGACGTGTTTGAGTGCTATATTCGAAGAAAACCACATCAGAAACACGAATCGCAAAGCGCAATTTTTTCAACGTGTTTTCAAGTAGCTTTCGTTGTTCGATACGATCCGTAATATCCTTTTTAGTACCGGCAATAGAGACCACTCTGCCATTAATTTTTTTGCCTATTATCTGCCCCTCATAATAGTGATATTGGCCGTCTTCCTCCAAATAACGATACATCAAACCAATCTTATCCTCTTGTCCAGTGATAATTTTCCGGAAACTATGTCGAACGGAAGCTTGATCGTCAGGATGCAAACGTTCCATATTCTCGGAGTAGGTGCGACACAAATCGCCCCCTTTACTCATCAATTTATTAAAGATTTGCGTATGGACATCATATGTCCATGCCACAAGATCGCCCGCTTTGAGTGCCAATCGTAAATATTCCGTTGTTCCTTCCAAATTAACACGTAAAGATTCCACCTGAGTGACCTCGATCGAAGTAACAATGATAGACAACAACTCTCCGTTCCGATTGCGAATCGGACAAACCCGAGTTTGCACTAAAATAATCTCATCCCGCGTGGATCGGTCAAAATAGGGGTGACGATGTCCTTTGCGCAGATCATATTCAAGAACCGCCGTATAGGGCTGAACATTATCGCTCGAAATATTTTCTTTTAACAAGGGATTATCATACAACGATACAGGATCCACCAATATACAATCATCCATACCAAACAGCGCGCAATCGGCTCTATTTCGATCCACCAGCACCCCTCTTGCATCGTAACACTCCAATCCAACTACTGTATTTTCAAAAAGCATCACATACCGCTCCGTTTCAATACGCACACGTTCTTCGGCATTTTTAATTTTACGCTGCAACCAACTATAGATAAGTAGAGGAAAGATTGCCAAGAAGATAAAAGCGGCAATAACAAGCATAATCTGCGTATGAGGCATATAATTATCAGAGAATAAAAAAACGGAGGATGCGCTCGAAATATGAGGATTAAATACAAGTAAAAAAATGGGTGCCTGGAAAAATGATCTATACATCAACAATAAAGGTTACTAGGTAAAAAGTCTCAAAAATACAAAACCGAGCGAAATATAACACCACAAAATATTGTTATACAAAAACGCCCAAAATTAAGACATTTCTATCTAATATACAAATCAAAGCGTACAAAAATCTTTCCTGATTCTGATTTCGCAATCTCCTGTTTTTTCCTTACATTTGTAACTCGAAAGAAAATTACAAAAGACATGGATAAAAAAGAGGTTGTTCGGCTCCGCAATGTCGCCATCTACCAAGCCGACGGCAACCACAATCACCGCTCGGATCAACAAAAAATCCGACAGGGAGAAATGGTGCTGTCGGATGTCAATTTAGACGTATCGGCCGGCGAATTTGTCTACTTGATAGGTCGAGTCGGAAGCGGAAAAAGTACTTTACTCAAAACATTATATGCCGAACTACAACTACTTAATGGAGAAGGGGAAATTGCAGGATTTAACTTACGCAAACTTCGGCGAAAGGAGATCCCGTACTTGCGCCGTAAAATCGGCATTGTCTTTCAAGATTATCAACTGTTGACCGACCGCAACGTATTCCAAAATCTCTACTACGTACTAAAAGCAACGGGCTGGAAAAATGAGACCGAGATCCGCGAGCGGATTGATAAAGTGCTGGCCGTTGTTGATCTCGGAGCCAAAAGCTATAAAATGCCGTTCGAGCTATCCGGCGGCGAGCAGCAACGTCTTGTCATAGCACGCGCACTGCTCAACGAGCCGCAAGTATTGCTGGCCGACGAGCCGACGGGGAACCTTGATCCCGTGACGGCCGATGGAATCATCCAACTCTTTCAACAGATTGCCCGTGAAGGGTGTGCAGTTGTGATGTCCACACACAACACGGCGGTAATTGAAAACTATCCGGCGCGCGCCATTCTTTTTGCGCAAGGCAAAATCCGAGAGGTTGACCTGAAAGCGCAACTCGCATAACGAAAAAAGGCATTGAAAGACTCTCCGGTCTTGGCAAATCCGGAAAAGTTTCCTATATTTGTACGATATTTTGAAAGATTACGATGAGTACCGAACAAGAAAACGTTAAAAAACACGAAGAGGAATATTCCGCATCGAATATCCAAGTTCTCGAAGGACTGGAAGCAGTGCGTAAACGTCCTGCCATGTACATCGGCGACATTGGCGAAAAAGGTCTGCACCACTTGGTATATGAGGTGGTGGACAACTCGATCGATGAGGCTCTGGCCGGTTACTGCAACGAAATAGATGTAACAATCAACGAGGATAACTCAATAACTGTCAAAGACAACGGCCGTGGTATTCCGACCGACATGCACGAAAAGGAGGGTAAATCGGCACTCGAAGTCGTCCTTACTGTACTGCACGCCGGCGGTAAATTCGACAAAGGCAGCTATAAAGTATCGGGAGGTCTGCACGGTGTAGGTGTCTCGTGTGTCAACGCACTCTCTTCGTTGCTTATCGCCGAGATTCATCGAAATGGTAAGATTTTTCGTCAATCTTACAGTCAGGGTAAGCCTACCTCTCAAGTCGAGGTGGTTGGTACATGTACCGATCGAGGTACAACAGTCACCTTTAAACCCGACTCGGAGGTATTCACACATACGACCGAATATAAATACGAAATTCTGGCAAACCGACTGCGCGAATTAGCATTTTTGAACAAGGGTATCGCGCTGAATCTGACCGACAAGCGTCATAAAGACGAACAGGGCAATTACGTTTTTGATCACTTCTACTCGGAAGAGGGACTGAAAGAGTTCGTCAAATATTTGGATGCCACGCGCGGCACGCCGATCGTAGAGCAGATTATCTACCTCGATACCGAGAAGAATGGAGTACCGGTCGAGGTGGCAATGCAGTATAACGACTCCTTCTCGGAGAATGTTCACTCCTATGTAAATAACATCAACACGATTGAGGGCGGTACGCACTTGACCGGTTTCCGCCGTGCATTGACCCGCACGCTCAAAAAATACGCCGATGATTCGGGTATGACCTCGAAACTCAAATTCGACATCAACGGTGATGACTTCCGCGAAGGTTTAACAGCGGTGATCTCGGTCAAAGTAGCTGAGCCTCAATTTGAAGGCCAGACTAAAACCAAGTTGGGCAACGATGAGGTTTCAGCGGCGGTAGATCAGGCAATGGCGGCCGAGCTGGGTCACTATCTCGAAGAGAACCCCAAGGATGCCAAAGCAATCGTTCAAAAGGTCATTTTAGCAGCCACAGCACGCCATGCCGCACGTCATGCCCGTGAATTGGTACAGCGCAAAACAGTGCTTTCGGGGGCAGGATTACCGGGTAAATTGGCCGACTGTTCGAGCCGCGATCGTTCGATCGCTGAGATTTTCTTTGTCGAGGGAGATTCGGCAGGTGGTACTGCTAAGTCTGGGCGAGATCGCAACTTTCAAGCTATCATGCCATTACGCGGTAAAATCCTAAACATCGAAAAAGCGCAGGAGCATCGCATGTGGGAGAATGAGGAGATCAAGAACATGTTTACAGCTCTTGGTGTCACAATCGGCACCGAAGAGGATAGCAAAGCATTGAATCTCGAAAAGTTACGCTATGATAAGATTATCATTATGACCGATGCCGATGTCGATGGTAGCCATATCGCGACATTGATGTTGACCTTCTTCTTCCGCAAAATGAAGGAGTTGATCGAAAACGGGCATATATACATTGCTACCCCACCGCTCTACTTGGTGAAACGTGGTAAACAAGAGCGTTACTGCTGGACGGAAAAAGAGCGTGATTCAATTACCTCGGAGTTCGGAAAAGGTGTACACGTGCAGCGATACAAAGGTCTTGGTGAGATGAATGCCCACCAATTGTGGGAAACTACCATGAATCCCGAAACACGCATTTTGCGTCAGGTAACCATCGACAACGCTGCGGAGGCTGACCGTATCTTCTCCATGCTGATGGGTGACGAAGTGCCGCCGCGACGAGAGTTCATCGAGAAGAATGCGCACTATGCAAATATTGATGCGTAAATTATTGGTCAAAGGATCGCCTTACGAGGTGATCCTTTACTTTATATAATACGACATAAACAACAGATTATATGAAAGTCACAGTAATCGGAGTTGCCGGTGGAACCGGATCAGGGAAAAGTACACTTGTCAAACGGCTACAAGAGGCATTTGTAGGAGACGATGTGGTCACACTATGTCACGACTTCTATTACAAAGCGCATCCAGAATTGACTTATGAGGAGCGCACAAAACTCAACTATGACCATCCACAGGCATTTGATACCCAGATGCTTGTCGACCATATCAAGGCACTGAAAGATACCGTTCCTATCGAACATCCCGTCTATTCGTTTGTCGACCACGACCGTACACCCGAAACCGTGAATGTGAAACCATCGAAGGTGATTATCGTCGACGGCATTTTGATCTTCGAAAACAAGGAGTTGCGAGATCTGATGGATATTAAGGTTTATGTGGATACCGATGCCGATGTGAGATTGGCGCGGCGAATTTTGCGTGATGTGTGTGACCGCGGGCGAACGATGCAATCGGTAATCTCGCAATACCTCTCCACCGTAAAGCCCATGCATGAAGAGTTTGTCGAACCTTCAAAGAAATATGCCGATGTGATCATCCCCGAAGGCGGATTCAAC